>JBHIUX010000115.1:0-3257 GCA_042138065.1 Nitrosopumilaceae archaeon | reverse complement strand
AAGAGTTCAAAAAAACTCGTGTTGAATATTTTGTTGAAAAAGAATTTAATTTAGAAGAAAAAATCCCTGCTTAAAATTATAGTTCGTTGTCATCATGCCCTACGACATGAATTGGACAAAAATAGGCATCATTCATGTTACAATAGAATAATGATTCTTTACCACATTCTTTACAAGGAGGTTTTTCGTCATTTTCTGAAAGTTTAGAGTGGTACATCTTGCTTTTAGGCGAGATTTGAGCGTCTTTGTAAATTCTAGCAAAATTTGAGACGTAAAATAACTCGTCAGCATTTAGTTCTGAACCGTTTTGAATCTTGTTTGCTAGCGATTGCCATTTCTTATATTCGCCAATTTTGGCCAGCCTCATCCGGTCTATCATCTCAAGTGTTTTCTTAGAATCAATTGGTGGTTGCATAAAAACAACTATTGTACAGTTGCTTTTAGCTCATAAGGCGGCCAAGAATTATACAAATCATCAATTTCTTTCATATCTGTCGCATTGATATAATTTCCATCAGACATTGAAGCAAATTGTTCAATTTCTTCTTCACTTATCACGGTTGGAAAAACTGATGCAATTCCTTGTTTTGATAAAATGAATTTGATTGCTAACTCTGTGATGGTGAGGTCATTTCTTTCAGCAATTGGGCGTAGCTGTTCTACTTTTTTTATTGCTGCTTGTATCCATTCTCCCTTTCTAACAGAACGATGATCATTCTCATCAATCTTTGTTTTTTCATCAACCTTTCCAGTTAGAATCCCTGATGCATCAGGTACACGGACAAAAATTCCAACATCTTTCTTCACTGCCTTTTCTAAAAGCTCATTTCCAGGAGTTTGTTCTAAAATATTGTAAACTGTTTGAACGGCACTAATGTTCTCTCTATCCATTGCGTCTAATCCTTCTTGTGTCCATCCAATTGCAGGGCCAAGCGCTGCTTGGCATGCCTTAATTTTTCCTTCTTTGATTAATGTATCAAATGTCTCAAATATTGTATCATCATGAATGTGACGTAATTTTGGATTGTGCATACCATAAACATCAACATAATCAGTTTGTAATCTCTCTAAACTATTTTTTAATGCATTTCTTGTAAATTCAGGATCAAAATGTTGTGGTAATTCATTATGACCAATTTGCTCTACATTAGAAAAATCATAACCATATTTTGTTGAAAGGACAATTTCATTTCGCATTCCTTTGAAAACTTCTCCAATAAGATTCTCACTTTTTCCCTTTCCATACATGTCTGCAGTTTCAAAAAGGTTTATTCCAACATCGTATGCTTTTTTTAGCATTCTTTTTGCTTCATCTTCTTCGATTTTTTTGCCCCACCATGCTAAGGCAATTGACCATGCACCAAATCCAATTTCAGAAACTTTGATTCCACTTTTTCCCAATTTTTTATATTTCAATTTATTATCTCCTTGAATTTTTTTAGTCTTGAATCGATCTCTGAATCACTCAAAACTGATTCTCCAGCTGAAATTTCATCATTTATGTTTATCCAAGATTTGCATCCCTGATATTCAGATTTTAAGGGAATTTTTCTTTCGGGAATCTTAAACACGCGAAGAAACATGACTTTAATAGGTTTTTCATGTTTCCAGTTTCTTCTTTCTTGAATATACGAATCGCTTAGAATATGAAAATCTGATAATTCGTTTATTTTGTCCGAATCTATATCAACCTCGTGTAAAACTTCGGCATAAGATGTAATGGAATTTGTACCGTTTTGTGGCTGTTGATTTTTTACTTGATCTAAATATTTTTGAAAAGGAGCTTTGATGTAATTTGATTCTTGATGCTCAAAAGTTGGAAACAACAAAAATTTTTTTGATTCAACCTTAAACCCTGATGCTGTTTCTAAAATACCCCCTTTTCTTAATAGAACTGTTTGATCACCATTCTCTAGTGCCTTTACAACTGTTGCCCATTCTTTTAGTGCTTCCACTATCCAAGACTTGTAATTAGAGGAATAATATCTTTTTTAACACAAACAATCATTGGAGTGTCTTCCTTTACATAACCCGATACTTTGGTTTCTCTTAAATCCATGATTAGGTTTTGAAAGTCACGAAGCTCATCTGTTTCAAAGGCTAACATGAAGTCTTGGTCATCTATTCCAAAAGAGTAGGTTGTGTTTAGTATAATGTCCGGATATTTCTGACTAACATCAATGTGCTCATCCATCATTTTTTGTCTATGTTCTCGTGGCAAAAGATACCATTCTCTAGTTTTAGTAAATGGATAAACAATAACGTATTTTTTTGGTTCATTTCCAGCAATGAAAGAAATTGTCCTTCCCTTTCTCGCATAAATTGATGGTCGTGTGCATGAAAGATAGACTTGAGATGGTATGATGTATTTGCCAAAAACTGTCAAATATAGTTTTGATATGACATTTTGTATTTCGTCCACCGTTTTTGCGGCAAACCAAAACAAAAATTCCGTATCGTCTCGTAAACCAACATTGGAATATGATCTAAATTTTATTCCTGAATTTCTAATTACGTTCTCAACCTCTCTTGCAGATTCCTCTTTTGCTAGATCGGCCATCCATCGCCATTTTGGGTCTATTTTAAAAAATGAAAAATTGAAAAAATACTGCTCATCGTCATTTCCTTCCATGATTTCCTGAATCATTTTGTCCCTTATTTAAATAGAAATCCTAATCTCATTCAAAATCAAAAACATTGATGCACTGCATTGCAATTCTCAAGTTTGAGAAATTTTTCCACCATTGAGAATCTTCTTTGTACATTAAGTAACCTGCCAGAAAACATTATTCAAACATGATTCTAACAAAGAAAATTCCAGGAATTGTGGGAATTGCGGTAATAGCTATGATGCTTTTAATACCTCAAGGAATGTCGACAACTTCTTTTGCAGATATTTCTAAAGCAGGAAGTGATCCGCACCGACATTTTCCAGATTTATCAGTAGTCGATGATCCAAACTATGTAGAAGACACAATTGGTGATGTGAAAATTAAAGCAATTTTTCATTTCAATAAAGCAGGTTCTGAAACAGTGGATTCATTTAGAATAATTAACCAACTTGGTGGTTTTGTTAAGGGAGAATCTATACAATTTCAACTATTAGGTGGAGTTGGTTCTGACAAACCAAAATTATACACTGCAACGGATAAAACATACGAATTGGGATTTCAAACAGCAAGTACTGATTACAGGGATTTTGACGTAGATGTTTATCTATATCATCGAGGAGATGATGTCGCATTTAGACACTTTAT
>JBHIUX010000114.1:0-3258 GCA_042138065.1 Nitrosopumilaceae archaeon | reverse complement strand
TTCTCAGCAGGAGCAGGAGGAGTTGTAAACAGCGCAATGCCGTTGGACTTTGTAACACATGACTCGTATTGGGTTGTAGGACACTTCCACTTGTTTGTATTTGGAACCATAGCATTTGGCTCTATTGCATATCTTTACTACATGTTCCCATATGTTACTGGAAGAATGTATCATGAAAAATTGGGACAAATTCACTTTATCTTGACATTTGTAGGTGCAGTTCTAGTATTCTTTACTCAACACGTACTTGGATTATTTGGTCAACCAAGAAGAATTTATGACTATCCACCAATCCCCGAATGGATTGCAATGAATCAAATTGCATCAATTGGAGCAATTATAATTCTAGTTGGAATGGTGATATTCTTAGCTAACATGATCTATAGTTCTGCAAGAGGAAAGCCAGCAAATATGGATGATCCATTTGGACTTGGTGGCAAGTACTATTATCCACATCAACAAAAGAACCCCCATCATTAGGTGATTAGATATGAGTCAAGACCCAATTTATCGAACATCAGGTGAAAGAACTGGAAAAATGTTAGCAATAATTCTTGGAATTTGTGTAGTTGGCGGAGCCATCTTTTTTGGAATGTGGGATTATTGGATTTCATCACCTGCCCCAGTTGTAGCTATGAAAGGTGGTGCAGAACCTGAAGCTCCTTCAGTTGTTGAAACAGGAGTAGAAATTCCAGTGGAGCTTTCATTTATTGAATCATCGGACTTTCGGAATTTGGCATTTAATGCATTACCTGGTGAACCAGGAAACAACCCAACAATTGAAGCAAATGTTGGTGACAAAATTATTTTTGATGTTGTAAATGATGGCGTGTCATTTCATGCATTTGGTGTTACTGCAGAAGAATCTGGATTTAGTGGTGTCATTCCAGGTTCCGCAATTGCCAGTGCAAGTAATCCACTAAAGTCTGGAGAAAGTGGAGCATCTGAATTCATCCCACCTGAAGAAGGCGTTTACTATTACATTTGCACAGTTCCTGGTCACAGGGAGCAGGGAATGGTAGGCAAAATCATTGTAGGTGACGTTTCAGATATTTCTGAAACAACTATGGCTGTTCCAGCCCCTGGACATGAGGATGTTCCAGAAATGATTGTTACCAAAGAGCCTGAACCAGAACCTGCTGTTACAGTAACACCTCCAAGGGTTGAAGCCCCACCAGATGCAATGGGACCATTCACCGGAGTAATATCAGTTCCAGAAGGTTCCGGAGTTCCAGGATGTGATGCAACAAACGAATGTTATATTCCAGCTCAAATTTCAGTGAATGTTGGCGATACGGTTACTTGGTCAAATGATGATACAGCTGCTCACACCGTTACCAGTGGAAATCCATCCGATGGACCAGATGGAACATTTGACAGTAGTTTGTTTATGGCAGGAACAACTTTTGAATATACATTTGATGAAGCTGGAACCTATGATTATTTCTGCATGGTACATCCTTGGATGAAAGGAACAGTAACTGTCGGATAGATTAAGAAAAATTTTGATTTTAAAATATCTAGCATTATCCTCGTTAATCGTTTTGTATTCATTGATGTTTATTGGAGGATATGTTTCAGCAGCTGGCTTGGGTTTAACTTGTCCTGAATGGCCACTTTGTCCAAATGGAGTTTTACCAGACGATGAATATTTTATTGAATGGGTTCATCGATTTATTGCAGCTACAACTGGAACACTTGTAATTGCAACAACAATTGGAAGTTGGATAAACAAAAATGCTGATTGGAAAATAAAACTTACAAGTTCACTTGCAGCAGTTTTTGTAGTGACACAAATTACGTTAGGTGCAATAGTTATTGACCTAAAACTACATGCGGTGCTAGTTGCAGTTCATCTAGGAATTGGAATTTTGCTATTTGCTATGGTTCTTTTAACAACGTTGTTTGCCTTTAGGATATCAAAGGCATCAATTCAAACTAAGATTTAAAACGAGATTTCAATATTTTTGGAAGATAAACATATCCCACAACTATGGCAAATGTTAGTGCGCCAATAATTATGCTAATGAAAAAAACATATCCAAAAGGGCTTTGGGTACTCATGTTAAAGGTATATGTCAGAACTGACTTTGCGTCAGGCATATCATAAAGATCCACCTTAAAGATATGGTTTCCTGGCTTTTCAAAAACAAAATCGGCTTCCCAGTGAGACCCCTCATGAGATTTTGGCTGAAATGCGTAAACTTGATCATCATTAAAGAAGACACGAACTCCCATGGTGAACCTATCTACCTCGTTAAAATCGCCGTCTGTTACTCGGAACAAAATTTGAGAGTTTTCCCCGACGTTTGGAAATTCTGGAAGTGTAGCCACTTGAACTCTATATCCTCCTAAGAATTCTTCAGCTGAATTAAACAAAGAGTGAGCGTTTGCCTCAGAAACTGCGATCGTTGAAAATAGAAAAAAAACCAGAACTGTTACCCATAACCTACTTTTCATTTTCACAAAGTCTGGATTTTTGATAAATATATTGTAAAGGAATCTCCAATTGAAAAATTGACAAAACCTTTAAATCCAGACCGACAAAACAACCAAACGTTGACTGTCGTAAGCAAATCAATTGATGTTAAAGTTCCAGTTGATACAGTTTTTACATATTTTGCAAGACCAGAACATGTATCAGATCAAATGACTGACAAGGGTGTTGGCATGACTGTCATACCAATGGACATCAAAGAGGGAATGGGCGTTGGTACAACTTTTAGAATTATTGGTGACTTTAACGGAAAAAGATTAGAATGGGATTGTGAAACAACTGAATTTGTCAGAGATGAAAAAATCTGTGCAAAAATGACTGATGGACCATTTAAGAGATGGCAAATCACAAATGAATTCAAATCATTAGGTGATAATTTAACCAAGGTTACAATGACAGTTGATTATGAAATGCCATTTGGTCCACTAGGAACAATTTTGGACAAGGCAAAGTTTGCAAAATCAGCTGAAAGAGGAATGGAAACAGCTCTTTACAAAGTTAGAGGTTTACTTGAAGGAAACGGTTCAATTCCAGTTTACATTACACTTGATGCATACCAAAAACTCTTGGCTGAAAAGAAAAAAATGAACAACATTCCAGTATCAACTGTACTTACAGCAATTTTAGAGAAGTACAGCGAAGTAGAAACAAAAATCACAAACTAGAATTTTTAATTTTAACTCAACGTTAATAACGAATCCAGCGTTTGCTAATTTTATTGGGTCTATGGCTCAGCCAGGTAGAGCACCGGACTCTTAATC
>JBHIUX010000113.1:0-3267 GCA_042138065.1 Nitrosopumilaceae archaeon | reverse complement strand
GATAAAAGCTGGGATGAAAAACGACAACAATGGAACATTTCAGGTGAAATTTACAAAACTTCAAACATTACACAAACTGCTATTGGAAACAAAGATGGCAAATGGACAACAGTTTTTGCAGCAGCTGTTTTGCTAGTCTAAACTTTCTTTTTAAATCCTTTAAAGAAAAACACTGCAGCTGCACCAGCTCCGATCACAATAACTGCAACAATTATTGATTCATCAAGTGCTGGTGTGTCACCTGTTTGTTCAATACTTGCAGAACCTAAACTAAATAACAAGTCATTCTTGTTTGCAGAAAATTCCTGACCAAACAGATATTTCCCATCAATCATGTTTCCAGATTCAGGATCAAAAACCCATCCTTTTACAGAAAGGTCTGTTGGAATTTTATCTCCATCAACAACTTGAGTAGGGACAATGTTTCCTTTGACTTCATTTACATTAGTTGATTCTGGTGACAATACGACTACATGCAAAATTGAATTAAGAGGATAAAATCCACCTGCAAAATAATTTGATCTTTGAATAGATTCAGTCTTTAAAAATTCTAATGGACTAATGACGTCAATACTTGCTGCATCAGAATAAAACACGGAGAGTTTTAGTTGATAAAGAAATGCATTTTCTCTTGGAATCATTGAAAAGGTAACTGCTGATTTTGGCTCAGATGACAAACTCTTTGCAGTTTCATAGAATCCTCCAGAATCTCTGATTACTTTGGGAATTAACAATGAAGAAATTTTAGAATACATTGATTCAGTGTCTTCTAGTGGCATTGTATATACTGCAGAAATTGTACCTTTTCCAGAAATCACTCCTGAAGTATCAAGAGCCAGATTTACTTCTCCACCAGGGTGAACATATACAGAGTGATATTCAGCATTTGTATCAAATACATCATTGATACTATCAATCAATGAATCCCCAATCTCTTTTGCATCATCTTGAATCTCTATGATGCCTCTATCTGTTGGGTCTCTTAGAACATTAATCATAATACAAGTTTCATCTATGACGCCAAGAACACATTCATTCTCGCTAGTCAAAACAATTGCAAGAATTCTTTCATTATCTCTAATTTGCTGTTCTAGCTCAACTGGAATTCTAAATTCCTGATTACTTGTACTTTGAAGAGTTATCGATGCTGTAACATTATTTGAGCTTTGTTTATCAATCAAAATTTGAGCGGTTTCTTGAAAAGTTGAAAGCTGAGGAGATGTTTGTGATGAAGCATCAGAAATGTTATAAAATAAAAATCCGATGACTGCAATTAATATAATTATTTTATACACAAGGTGCTCGTTTTAAAGTGAAATTATTAATGTTACTATGATTTCTCAATTCTGTTAATGCTTCTCTGAAATGTTTTTAGCTGCTTTCCTGTGGCATTTTGTTTTTTGAAACCCATTTCTCATACATTTTAATCAGCTCATCAACATCAGAACCATCTTCAGAATAAGTAACTATTACTCCAAACTTTCCTTTTTGGTCATGTCCTTTTGCAAAATAGCCCCAAAATGTATCAGGTAATTTTTGAAAATTTACAGCATTTTTTCCAACCCCGATTAGATTTTTGGCAATAGTTTCTACAACTTTTTCAGCATCATTTGCTTCTAACATTATACTTTCTAATTTTCCTCGTTAAATAAAACTTGAATTTTAAATCTAGTCCCCTCTAATTCTGCGCATCACAAGAAATGCCGCAATTCCGGCTACTATTGCCCCAATGATCCAGATATCATAGGTCATAACTTGAATTATTCAAAATACCATATAACTTCAATCAAAGGTTTTTTCAAATTAGAACTAAGATTTAAATTCCTAATATTTGGAGTTTTTTTGACATCGATTCAAACCGATCGGGGAACAAAAAAGACTGGCAGTCTGTGCGTATGACTGCCAGCCCCATTATTATTACAAAATTAAAATCAGTTTAATTTGGATAATTCATTTACTTGTTCTTTTATGTAATCAAATCCATCCTGCCAGAATTTTGTAGAACGAATATCCATTCCATACTTTGATAGAAGTGCTTCAGGTTTTTCAGCTCCTCCTGCAGCCAAGATGTTGATGTATGAAGAAACAAAGTCGTTTCCTTCTTTTTTATATCTTTGAAACAAGGAAAGTGCTAACAAATTTCCAAACGAATAGGCGTAGCAATAGAACGGAGTGTGATAAAAGTGAGGAATGCATGACCATTCTAATGCAAAATCATCAGTTAGGTTTAATGAATTTCCAAACTGTACATTTAGATTTTTGAGATAAGTCTTTGATAATTCATCAACTGTAGTAGAATTTGCAATTTGTTTATGGGCGTCAATCTCAAATAGAGTAAAAAACGCTTGCCTCATAATTGACGCATAAAGATCATCAATCTTTTCAGATAACATCATCCTTTTTTCCTCATCAGAAATCTCACCTGCAAGATTATCATAAAGTAACAGTTCTGAAAATGTAGATGCAGTTTCCGCTAATGGGAGTGGTGCATCTGAAACAAGTATGGATTTATCAGATGCTGCCTGACTATGAACTGCGTGACCTAGTTCATGAGCTAGAGTAAACACGTCTTTTGTTTTTCCAGTAAAATTCACCAGCACATAAGGAGTAATTTTAGGTGTTAATGTACTACAAAAAGCCCCATCTCTTTTTCCAGGACGATTTGATGAATCAATGTGTTTTTCTGTGAAAACTTTTTTGGCAAAATTTGAGAGTTTTGGACTGAATTTTTCAAGAGACTCTAAAACAAGTTTTACCGATTTGTCATAAGGATAGGTCTTTTCTTTAATGTTTACTGACGGTGCATAAAGATCATACCGTCTTAGTTTTTTCATTCCAATCATCTTTGCTTTTTGCAAAAAGAATTTCTGAAAAATAGGTGCATTTTTCTTGCATACATCTAACAATGAAGTTATAGTTTTATCATCTACATCGTTTCCCACATTTCTCATGCTGATTGGTGATGGATAGCCTCGAATATCAATTCCCTCGTCTTTCCAATTAAGAACAATGTTTTGATAAATTTCTCCAAGAACTCCCTTGTTTGTCTTGAATTTTGAAAATAATGCTTTGTATGCAGTTTCACGAATCTTTGCTTTTGGATTACGCACAAGACTTGTTAACTCCTCTCTGGTCATTTTTTTTGTTTTTGTGCCAATTTTTGCTTGATATTCAAACGCGTTAGTGATTTTGTCATACAATTTTACAAGCGCCGTCACTCCGGTAACATCCAGAGTGTTGATAATTCTCTCTTCTGGCTCTGTCAGA
>JBHIUX010000112.1:0-3272 GCA_042138065.1 Nitrosopumilaceae archaeon | reverse complement strand
ATGGCAGTGGGAAAAGACAAACCCGTTATTCAAGTAAGGTGATTTGATGGCACAACAAGTACAATCAGACATGAAAAAGATTTCTCTTGACAAAGTCGTACTAAACATGGGAGTTGGAAAATCTGGCGATGCAATTGAAGTTGCAAAAAAAGCACTGGACCAAATCTCTGGAAAAAAATCTTGTCCAAGAGATGCAAGAACAACTCAAAGAGATTGGGGAGTAAGAAAAGGTGAACCAATTGGCGTTGCCGTAACAGTTAGAGGAAACGATGCAAAAGAACTTTTAAAAAGATTGTTAGAATCAAGGGGAAACCAAGTAAAGGGAAGCTCATTTGATGATTTTGGAAACTATTCATTTGGAATTTCAGAGCACATTGATATTCCTGGTGTAAAATATGACCCACAAATCGGCATTTTAGGACTAGGAATTACTGTTGTACTAACAAGACCTGGATACAATATCAGAGTCAGAAGCAAACACAAAGCCAGTGTTGGAAAAAAACACATCATAACAAAAAAAGAAGCCCAAGATTTTCTGGTGAAAGAATTTGGAGTTACCGTGGTATAATGAAAGACAGATCATACGAATTTACTGGAAGAAAAAAACACGATTTTGGACGTGGTTCAAGATGGTGCAAAAGGTGTGGGGATTATACAGCAGTTATTCAAAAATACGATCTAATGATCTGTCGAAGATGTTTCAGAGAAGTAGCAAACTCATTGGGGTTCAAAAAATTTAGGTGATAAGATATGCCAGCAACTAATGTTTTAGCAAATTTGTTTGTAACACTATACAACAATGAAACAAGAAGAAAAAACGAATGTACTGTTCTTCCAACATCAAAACTTGGTGGTGAAGTTCTAAAAACACTTCAAAAAGATGGCTACATTGGGGAATTTGAACATGTTGAAGACAACAGAGGAGGAAAATTTAAGATAAAATTGCTAGCAAAAATTACAAAATGTGGTGCAATCTCACCAAGATTCAAGGTAAACAAAACCGAATATCAGAACTGGGAGCAGCAATACTTGCCATCATACTCTAGGGGAATGTTGCTTGTTACTACAAATCAAGGTGTGATGTCACATCATGAGGCAGCAAACAAAGGAATTGGAGGATTTTTGATAGGATATGTCTACTAAACAACTAGAAAAATTTGAAACTACAATAGATGTCCCAGAAGGAATTACAGTTTCATTAAACAAACACATGTTACAAGTACAAGGTCCACTAGGCAAAACATACAAGAATTTCAAAAAAATTCCAGTGGAAATACAAGTTAACGATGGAAAAGTTTCACTAAAAGCAACAGGTACAAGAAAAAAAGATTATGCAATAATGAATACTGCAAAAAAAATTATCAATAATCTTTGTGAGGGTGTAAAAGATGGATACACTGTAAAAATGAAAGTTGTTTACGCACACTTTCCAATCACTGTAAAAGCAACTAATGACCAAGTATCAATTGAAAATTTCCAAGGAGAAAGAGCCCCACGTACTGCACAAATTGTTGGAAAAACAAAAGTTAATCCAAAAGGCGAAGATGTTATCATTACTGGTCATGTTTTAACCGAGGTTACACAAACTGCAGCAAACATTGAACAAAAAACTAACATCAAAAACAAGGATCATAGAGTTTTTCTTGATGGAATCTATGTTTATGAAAAAACCAAAGGCATAGAATCTGGAAAACCAGACAAAAAATAAATTTTAAAATTGACACTGGATGAAGAATTCAAAAAACAAACTGTTCAATTAATTGAGCAAACTTTAGAGTTATACAAATCAGCAGGAGCTTCTCCAAGAATCGGCGAGGTTTGGAGTGTTAAAAATATTGGAGATTTTTTGTGTGGATTTTTTGTTGGAGAAATGGTTGGTTCGGCACTAAGTGCGTTTCAAGTATATCATCATCGAGAACCATCAGCTGATGAGCACATGGAAATTGTTGATCTGGTTGAAAACTATTCAAAACAAATTGAAGAGTTTTTTGCAAAGTTCAATTAATTATTCTACTTCGGAAAGATTAAATCGCTTTTATCAACGAACAAGTCTGGAGCCGCCCTAGCTCAGCGTGGTAGAGCGTCGGACTGTTAATCCGTTGGTCGCCAGTTCAAGTCTGGTGGGCGGCGCCATTATGTTTCTAAACTCGAGTTTTGAAATATTGTAAATCCAACATGACAAGTAATGTTATAGGTTATGAAAAATATGTTTCTAAATTCGAATTTAGAAATATTGATTGTTTGATACCTGTTGGTATATACTGTTAGACAGTATCGATCTAATATCTGATCGCATACTAGTAAGAATGCAGGAGATTTACTTTGGCCAGAACTAGGAGGGCCAACAGATATTGTGTTGATTGTGGTGCAAGACTGGTGTATTATCCTAGATTATCAAATCCAAAGGCACCAAATGAGCATCGTGTACTAGTTTATGCGTGTCCAGATTGTACAGATGACTTTGATAGACCTAAAATGTTCTCAATAAAGAGAAACCAGGTAGAAGAACCATTAGAAACGGTAGAAATTGAGATTACGCAGATTAGAAAAAAGATAGATTCTAAATAATGCCAGAATGAGCTGAAATCATGTATCCTGAACGACCAAGAAGCAATTGGTGGTTTTTGTTGCCAATTTTTTTGGGAATTATAGGAGGAATAATTGCATTTTTTGTTCTAAGACATGATGATCCAAGAAAAGCCAAAAATTGTCTATACCTTGGAATCGCTTTAATGATAATTAGTATTTTGATAAACGTAATTTTTGGTGCTCAATTAATGGAGTTAGACCAAGGATTTGGCGTCAATATTTAACACTTGTTATGAATATATTATTTGATTAACATACCAATTGTTTTTTATATAGCGAATTCGATATTTTACCAATGAATTCAAGGGCAATTTGGGGAATATCATTGGCTGCAGTTTTTGCAGTTACAATGATGTTTAGTCCAATTTTAGCAACTGATGCATTAACTATAGTCAAACCAGACTTTGACGAGTTTACCATGAAAGTTCATGGAACGCCGGGCTCAGTAGGTTCTGCAGGACATGATGTACTTGTATATGCGTTCTTTACTGATAAACCAGGAAAGACAGCAAGTTCTTTCATAGCACATGTAGCAGCTGTTCATCCATCCTTTGATGATGATAATGAACAAAAAAACAATGTCGGGGCGGTTCATGCACATGCATTGGAATTAAACAATGAATCATTATGTGTACAAGCTTTGGCAAAACAAACAACTGCTAAGGTTTCCGGAGATACAGTTA
>JBHIUX010000111.1:0-3290 GCA_042138065.1 Nitrosopumilaceae archaeon | reverse complement strand
TCTTTAAAAAAAATAATCTAATCTGAGATTCATTTAAAAAGAGCTTGACTGGCCTCACACTTTATGGCTGCACGTAAATCGTCTCCACGAAAAATTAGATTAATCAAAAAACAAAAACAAGCCTCAGCTGTTCCTGCTTGGATTATTCTTAGAACAAGAAGAGCAGTCAGAACAAATCCAAAACGTAGAGCATGGAGACAAACTGACGTGGAGGTAGGTTAGTTGTCACAAGAACTTGAAAGAGTGGACACAATAAACTTGGGCAAAGTTTTGCTTACACCTGATAATCAAAGATCAAAACGTGCAATTAACATGATTAGAGAATACGCTAGACATCACATGAAAACTGAAGATGTTAGAATCGATGAAGATTTAGCTCACCTAGTTTGGAAAAGAGGAATAAAACATCCTCCAAGAAAAGTTAGAGTTAGAATGACAAAAACCGAAGAAGGTTATGTCTTAATTGCACCGTATGAAGAAGAACTTGAAACTAAAGTAACTCCTGAAGAGAAACCAGCTAAACTTGAAGAAAAAATAGAGGAAGAAGTAAAGCCCGCAGAAAAGGAAAAAGAAGTTGCTGCTGAAGTTGAAGAGAAAGTAGAAAAAGAGGTCACAGAAAAACCAAAGAAAGCTCCCGCCAAAGAAGAAAAACCAAAAACTGAAACTAAAAAAGAAGAGAAACCAAAGAAAACACCCTCACCAAAAAAACCAAAGATTGCAGGTTTTGTAGATCCTGAGAAAGGTGCTCAACATTACATTGACAGATACAATAAAGAAAAAAAGTATCAAACTTGGTTCCACAAAAACTATCCACAATACTCATCAATCTATGAAGCAGTTGGATTAGAAGAACCAAAAGAAAAACCAAAGAAAGCTCCCGCCAAAGAAGAAAAACCAAAAACTGAAACTAAAAAAGAAGAGAAACCTAAAAAATCTCCCGCTAAAGAAAAACCAAAAAAGAAATCTAGTTAGAAATTAATTTTATTCTAATTGTTGTAATTCCAAGTCACAGTTGATACTGCACTCTGGATCATCCCAGTCTAGGGAATTTTCTTTTGGAATAACTCCAAGAGGATCATACTTGTCAAATCTAGTCTCTCCTTGTATGGAAGATAACATTACGACTTTGGATTCTTCAGATGCTGATGTTGAAATATCTATTTGGGCACCCTCTTCGTGCAAGACATTTCCTGAGATTTTTGAAATTGTATTTATCATTCCAATAGGTGCATTTTCCCCTCCAATAACATAGAGCATTGAACGCTTAATGCTGTTTGGTGGAGCGTTTTCATAAAGCATCTTCATGGAGTCCTTTAGCGAATTTTCAAAATCACCACTAGAATGACTTGTAGTCAAAAGATGGGTTTCTTCATGCATGGATGATTCTTTTAAAGAGCCAACAACATGCAAAATTGCAGAGTTTGTAATTTCGTAGCAATTTTTTGCTGATAGATTGGGGTTACTGTCCAAAAATGCATCATTATCAATTACAACGGTGCAGTTAGAGTTTGCCTTTAGTCTTTTTAATGAAATACCTGAATTGAAAATCCTATCTTTTTCATACTTGAATGGCATGATTGCAAATGAAATTACATTTTTGTTAGACTCTTTGCAGATTTGTGAAACTATGGGAGACAATGCTGCTCCAGATTTTCCAGCCAGATTTGCCATAATGATTACAGAAGAATATTGAGAAATTTCATCTCTTATTTGAGATTCAGATTTCATTGCAGAACCTCGGATTAGCTGAACTGATGGATTTAGAACTGGTTTTGTTGAAACCTGAACTTGATGACTTTGAGAATCAAAGTCCTTCTCATCGTTGCTAATTATTAGGCAGTTTGAATTGAATGATTTTGATGCATCTCTGGCTAATTTTGAGCCTACGCCACCTAAACCAATTACTAAAACTGGTTCATGTAATTCAAAACTCATTTCTATCCTATCTCTAATTTGGATAAAAAACCTTCTTACGTAATTAAAATCAAATTTCCGATCTAAAAATTTTAGCTTGCGATCTTGCCAAGAAGACTATGAGTTGTTGCATCAATAATTTCCACATCGTGGTATTGACCTATTTTTACAGGCTCTTTGACAAAGATAGGTTTGTAAGCAAAGTTTCTACCTTTGATTTCATCATCTGAAATCTCATCAAACAAAACTTTACCTTTCCAGCCAATCCACTTTTTGTTATTCTCAATACAAATTTTTTCTATGAGATCAGAAATTATTTTACTCCTACGCATGAGCTCAGGTACCTCAACCTGATCCCACTCTGCAGCTTCGGTTCCAGGTCTTTGACTATACTTTGAAAGATTCACAATGTCAGGTTTTGTATCTAACAACAAGTTGACTGTTCTTTCAAAGTCTTCTTCTGTTTCAGTTGGAAATCCAACTATGATATCAGTAGAAATTGTAAATTGAGGAAATTTTTCCTTGAACATTTTTACTGCTTTTCTATAAGTCTCAGCAGTATGGCCACGTTTCATGTCGTTTAGAACTTTGTCACTGCCGCTCTGGACTGGTATGTGTAAGAATTTGAAGACTTTTTCGTTTTCAAATGATTCTAAAAGACCATCACGAATTCTTGGCATGTACATTGGATTCATCATGCCAACTCTGATTTTGAAGTCTTCAGAAATATCACAAACTGAATTTACCAGAGTCGGAAGATCTTCATCGATGTCAAATCCATAGCAACCATTGTCTGTAGATGTCAGCCAAACCTCTTTGCAACCATCTGCAATTTCTCGTTTGACCTGCCTTACAATATCTCCAATTCTGTAACTTGTTAAATCTCCTTTTGAGATCTTTGTCTGACAAAAGGTACACTCACTCATACATCCATTTGCAATTTCCACAATTCCTATCGTTGGATTTAATCTGATTTTTGGTAAGCCAACTTTAGATAAATCAACATCATCAAGTGCAACTTGCTTTTTTCCATCCAAAGTAGAATCAATGACCTCAAGCGTTTTGCTTAGTGAATTAGGACCTAGGAGGCTAGCTTTTTCTGAAAATCTTTCCACAGACTCTTTTTCTGCCTTTGGTAAACAGCCTGCAATCACTAGAGGCTTTGACTTTAGTGATTTTATGCGGTGTACCATCTTGTTTGCAGTAGCATCCTTTACAGAGCAGGTGACAACTAGGTTCAGGTCAGAATCAGATGAGCTTTCTGCCAGAGTATGTCCGCCATTAACTATGAGGCCAGATATCATTTCAGAATCTGCAAAACTTGCAGAACATCCGTATGCTTCTACCCAAATTTTTGCCATGTTTTATCTAAAAAG
>JBHIUX010000110.1:0-3294 GCA_042138065.1 Nitrosopumilaceae archaeon | reverse complement strand
GCAGTTCATTTTGTAAATTCAAAGAAAAAAATTCCTGAATATAGTGTTCTTCATAAACATCCTCATGATGAAATTAACCTGATTTTATCAGAGAGTGGAAAATTAACCTATGAAGTCCAATTAGAAGATGAAGTTTACAAAGTAACATCCCCATCTACTGTATTCATTCCAAAGGGTGTTAATCACAAGGCCAGAGTAATTTCTGGAAAAGGAATTTTTGTGTGCATTATTCTCAAATAATTATAAGAATTGACAAAAATGCTAAAACGGGCACTTGAAGGTGTCCTAACAGATCAAGAAAGTGAAGAGTTGTTTTCAGCTTTTGATCAGATTGGAGATATTATAGTGATTAGAATCCCAGATTCGTTGCTGTCAAAGAAAAAAGTGATAGGAGAAACTCTGCTAAAAGAAGTATCTACTGCAAAATCTGTTTTTTATCAATCCTCAGATGTATCTGGAGATTTTAGAACAAGAAAATTAGAATTGCTTGCAGGAGAAGACAAAACTGAAACTGAATACAAAGAGTTTGGATGTAGATTTTTTGTTGATGTTGAAAAGGCGTTTTTTTCCCCAAGACTGTCAACAGAGCGTGAAAGGATTGCAGATGTTACAAATGATGGTGAAACAGTCATCAATATGTTTGGCGGAGTTGGCATGTTTTCGATTCTTGCTGCAAAAAACAAAAAATGTCAAGTATACAACATTGACATCAATCCAGTAGCCTCAAAATTATGTGAAAAAAATATTTCAATAAACAAACTTGCAGGCGAGGTGATCTCTCTTAATGGAGATGCTACTCAAATCATAAATGAACATCTAAAAGAAAAAGGAGATAGAACGCTAATGTTACTTCCCGAAAGATCTGATGAGTTTTTAGATGCTGCAATTCTTGCAACAAAAAATGGTGGAATTATTCATTATTATTCCCATATACATGCAGATAAAAAACAAGATGCACCTAAACTTTCGGAAGAGCACTATCTCAAAGTTACAACTGTAAAATCAGAAATACTTGGCTCAAAAATTGTTAGAGCTGTTGGTCCAAGATATTATCAAACAGTTGTTGATGTAAAAATTTCAAAGTAATTATTTTTCATCATCATATGTAATTGAAGATGGAGTAGATTTTGTTGTTGCCATTGTATAGCCAATCCATGCTACAACTCCAAGCAATCCGCCAGCGATCATCAGAACTGATAATTGTAATACAACACCGCTCCATTCAGAAAGCATTAGAAGATATGCGTAGATGAAGAATGCACTAATGCATAAAACGAAAATTGTTATTCCCATTCCTTTGCGTTTGTCCATTGCGCTACAAGTTTGGTGTTAGTTATTTATCTTTTTGAACTAGGATTCAAATTCTATTGCCATTAGATAGGCGTCTTCACCATCACGATAGTATGTTTTGAGCCTTTGTTTTATGATAAATCCCATTTTTTCATACAAAATCACAGCATCGTTGTTACTGCATCTAACTTCTAAGTATAGTTCATCGCATTTCTTTGATTTTACACCGTTGATTGCTTCTTCAACAAGAGCTTTTCCTATTCCTTTTCTTCTATGCTCGTCTAAAACTGCAACAGATACAACGTGTCCTTTTTTGACAAATCCTAATTTTTTAAAATTTGAAAAACCATATTCTGTTTTGCACATGATATAGCCAACATGTTTTCCTTTAATTTCTGCCACAAGGAATGCCTCAGGTAGTTCTGCTAACAAACTTTCATAGAAATAATCAGAATAATGCTCTGGCAGTGTTTTCATATTAATTTCCATTACTGGAATAAGATCTGCTAATTCTGCCCGTCTTATTGCGCATTCTCCTATCTCTCTAAGAATTACCTGCACAAGAATAGAAAAAAACTATCAAATATTTAATTTTGAGCATGATTTTTGGAACAAAAACCAGTAATTGGGAATTTTTGACCGTAAACTCAATTAATGGAAAAACTCCATTCTCAGAGTAACTGTGAGTGAACCAACCCAAGAAGAGGTAATGTCAGTTGTTTCTTCTATTTTTAATGTAAGTGCTATGGGACGTACACTGGATACGCTACATTTCAAAATTGAAGATGGTGAATTCAAAGCAAAATTCGTTGATTTAGCACATAAACTTGAAAGACGAGACCTTGTTTGCAAGCTAGAACAGCTAAAGGATGGAAGATATATCATAATTAGAAGATTTCCGGCTAAAAAGAAAAGTAGATGGAAGTCATCATCATGGACTCCTAGAATTTTGTTTGCAATTGTTGTAGGATTTGTAATGATTGATGGTTATTTCAGAACAGAAAGAGCCAATGTAATTTTTGATATTGGTGATCCTTTAGAAATGGCAGGACTTTACACACTTGCGCTTTTAGGAATTTTAGGAATTCATGAATCTGGACATCTTGTTGCTGCAAGATTCCACAAACTAAGAACAACTTGGCCATACTTTATTCCAGGAATTCCTGCAGTTGGAATGCTTCCAACATTTGGTGCATTTATTCAATCAAGGGGAATTACAATCAATAGAGAAATCTTGTTTGATGTTGCAATTGCAGGTCCAATTGCAGGTTTGGTAATTGCCATTATTGTTGCTATTTTTGCAGCATACACAGTACCTGTAATTGATTCTGAAATAATTGAAGAACTTCCAGAAGAGATACGATTAGTTGATTGGACTTATGGAGAATCAATTTTGATGAAATTAGCATTATCTATGTTTGGAAAAGGAGATGACCAAGTTGTTTTAATGACTCCGCTAATGTTTGCTGCTTGGGTTGGATTTTTGATTACGTTTTTGAATTTGCTTCCTGCTTGGCAACTTGACGGTGGACATATGGCAAGAACATTGATTGGTGAAAAATGGCACAAGTATGCAACTTATGCAAGTATGGGAGTGCTTGTATTGCTTAATTATTGGGTAATGGCAATGCTAATCTTAATTTTATCATCTCGAAGTCCTGGTGCACAACCACTTGATGATATTTCACCGCTCCCAAAAAATAGAAAATTAATGTACGCAGTCATAGTTGTGCTTGCAATTTTGTGTGCACCTTTGCCTGCCGGTTTATTATCTTAGCAGCAAACGTGCGCCATCAGAGATTACCTCAACCTTTTGTCTGGCACCTTGAGTTTTCAGAATGTAATCCATGGCGTGTTTGGTGCTGTTTAGTGAAATCATATTAAGTCTTTTTGCATAAAACTCTGGAAGAATAGAAACTAATGCAATTTGAAATTTCTTTTGTATTTCTGTTAGAAACAAAAGATCTTCCATTCCATCAATGTACTTTGTTGGATTTTTTAATC
>JBHIUX010000109.1:0-3381 GCA_042138065.1 Nitrosopumilaceae archaeon | reverse complement strand
AGCCAAAAATTCAAGAGAAAGCTTGGAATCCTGAATTAGAATTAAAGATACTAAAGCAATGGGAGGAATCTCGCATTTACGATTTTGTTCCTAAAGATGATAACTTTACAATAGATACTCCTCCACCATACCCATCAGGCAGACCTTGGCATATTGGTGCAGCAGCTCATTATGCTCAGATCGATATGATTGCAAGAACCGCTAGAATGGATGGAAAAAATGTGTTTTTTCCACTTGGAATTGATAGAAACGGCTTACCGGTTGAGCTTTACACAGAAAAAAAGCACAACATAAGAATGCGTGAAACAGAACGTGGAAAATTTCTTGAACTTTGCAAAGAAGCACTAGATGATTTAGAAGCAGAAATGGTTCAAATCATGAGAAATCTTGGTCTAAGTGGTGATTTGGAGAATCACTACAGGACAGATTCTGAAGAATATCGTGCACTAACTCAGGCCACATTCATTGATTTATGGAATAAAGGAATGATTTACCTTGCAAATAGACCAAACAACTATGATTGGGTTTCAGGAACTACAATTGCGGATGCTGAAATCACTTACTTGGACATCCCTACAAAACTTGTTTACATGAAATTTCAGGTAAAAGATTCTGATAAAACAATCATAATTGCAAGTACAAGGCCAGAACTTTTGTGTGCATGCAAAACAATTATTGTAAATGAAGATGATGAAAGATACTCTAATTTAATTGGAAAAAAAGTAATTGTTCCAATTTCAAATCAAGAAGTTGAAATTAAAACACATCATTCTGCACAAAAGGAATTTGGTTCAGGCGCAGTGATGGTTTGTAGTTACGGTGATCATAATGATGTTGCGTTGTTTAGAGAGTTAAAACTAGAAGAAGTAATTGCAATTGGATTAGATGGAAGAATGACTGAAGCTGCTGGTGAATATGCAACACTTCGACCAAAACAAGCAAGAACAAAAATCATTGAAGATTTAGAGAAGAAAGGACTCTTAGAAAAAGTTGAAGATATTGTACATAGAACACCAGTATCTGAGAGAAGTAAAAACCCAATCGAAATAATCCCAATGGAAGAATACTATCTAAAACAATTAGATTCTGTTGAGAAAATGAAAAAATTAGGAAATGAAATTGAATTTCATCCATCAATGCACAAACAAATTCTCATGAATTGGCTTGATTCAATCAACATTGATTGGCCAATTTCAAGACGAAGATACTATGGTACTGAAATTCCTATTTGGTATTGCAAAAATTGTTCAGAACCACACGTGCCAGAACCTGGAAAATACTACAGACCATGGATGGAAGAATCGCCAATAAAGCAATGCAAAAAATGCCAATCTTCAGAGTTTGTAGGAGAAGAAAGGACGTTTGATACATGGATGGATTCTAGCATTTCACCACTTTTTGTTTCAAAATATTCGAAAGATGATGATTTTTTCAAAAAGACATACCCTGCAACAATTAGACCGCAAGCAAAAGACATTGTCCGAACATGGCTCTATTACACACTTCTTAGATGTGAACAACTAACTGGAAAAAAACCATGGTCTGAAGCATGGATTATGGGATATGGTCTTGATGAAAAAGGAATGAAGATGAGCAAAAGCAAAGGAAATGCAATTGATCCCTTACCGGTAATTCAGAAAATGGGAGCAGATACGTTTCGATTTTGGAGTGCAAGTGAAATTAATCACGGGTATGATTTTAGATGCAATGAACAAAAGATTGAATCTACAAAAAAATTCCTCAGCAAGCTTTGGAATGTTTCAAGATTTTTGTCTAGTTTTCCTGTAATAGATTCTGCAACTCCCACCACTACCGACAAGTGGATTTTATCAGAGCTTGACAAACTTGTTGATGAATGCAAGAAGGGTTACAAAGAATACAACTTTTTTGTTCCAGCCATTGCACTTCGAGAATTTACTTGGAATGTTTTTGCAGCACACTATATTGAGATGGTAAAGGCACGTGCATATGGTATTGGATTTTCTGAAGAAGAAAAAAACGGTGCAATATACACACTACACAAAACACTATCAACGATTTTGAAATTGTTAGCACCAATCACTCCATTCATCACGGACTATTTGTGGCAGACTCTGTATTCTAAGCAAAGTATTCACAAAGAATTGCAAGTAGAAAAAGAATCTCATGAAGACTTGACAAAACTTACACAGGAAATTACAGAATTTAATTCCAAGGTTTGGAATGAAAAAAAGGCAAAAGACCTTTCGTTGAAAGATTCTATTTCAATTCCTATTCCTGAAAGTTTATCACAATTTGAAAAAGATTTGAAATCTATGCACAATATAAAATGATTATACTCTCATTATTCCATTTGAAATAAGATATTGAATACCTGAAACAAAGTCAGTGTCCCCAATTAGTCCATCAGCCCACCAACCAGCATTGTTTTTGATCCATGATGGAATTTCTTGTGAGGTTCCCGATCCTGATTGAGTTGGGGGAATCATGATAATATCTTCAGTGATCAAGTATTCGATTCCAGAAACAAAATCAGTATCTTGAATTTGTCCAGTTGCCCACCAACCTGCATTGTTTCTAACCCAACTTGGGATTTGAATGTCTACAATGCCAACATCTCCAAGTGCGTTAGTACCTATAATTTCAAAAATTGTGTCTCCTGCAAAGAAAGGTATAAGCAAAGTTCTAGAGCTGCTGTCTGATTCTAATTCGATGTAATCTGTTTCAAAACCATCAATTAGAACAAAGAAAATGTCATCAGTTCCATCAAATCGGGCATCTAAGAGTTGTCTTGGAATAGTTATTTCCAAAGTTCCATCAAAGGTAGTGTCAGCAAATACCATGAGCTCAACAAAGTCTGGATCCAAATACATTGATTCTACTGTTCCGCCATCTACAACATAAGGTACATCGTATTGCTCAACAGAAATTATTCCAGAATCAGCAAAAGAGGAATTTATTGGAATAGTAAGAATAAGAGATAGGGTAAATGCCAAAACAAATGCAGTCTGCCCCTTTTTTATCATTAGTCGTCGTCTTCCTCATCGTCATCATCGTCATCTTCGTCATCTTCATCTTCTTCGTCGTCATCTTCGTCATCGTCTTCCTCATCATCTAGATCATCATCTAGATCATCTTCGACTTCGATTTCTGTCGCAACTAATTTCTCCTCAATCTCTACAGCATCTATTTCTACTTCAAGGCCTTTTAAATTACTTAAGTCAAATCCTTCGTCAAATTCAGTGTCACCATTTATTGATACCTCTATGTTACCATCTTCAGTTTCAACTATTAACGAGTCTTCTCCAACTGAACTTACTATACCCTTAATTTCAATTTCATCATCTACATCATCTTCATCATCATCGTGAATGGCTTCTTCATAATCAGTTATAGAACTGG
>JBHIUX010000108.1:0-3635 GCA_042138065.1 Nitrosopumilaceae archaeon | reverse complement strand
GAAATGTATGCAAGATGATTATCAAACCAACCATAGAACACTTTACCCTTAGCATCATCTAATGGTATTGGAACGCCCCAAGAAATATCACGTGTGATATCCCAATCTACAAGACCTGTTTTTATCCAATTTTGAACGTATTTTTTTACATCCTTTTGCAGGTTTTCATTTTCCTCAAGCCATTTGCTTAGCTGATCTGAGAAATTTTTCAATTTGAAAAAATAGTGTTTTGTTTTTTCTTTTACAGGAGGCTGACCGCATATTGAGCATTTTGGATTTTCAATTTCTTCTGGAACTCTTCCACATTTTTCACACAAGTCAGAATACTGATCTTCTGCTTTACAGTATTGACATGTTCCTTTTACATATCTATCTGGAAGAAATTTTTTATCGTTGTTGCAGTAGAATTGTACAATTTCAGATTCGTATATGTGACCTGCGTCATATAGTTTTTTGAAAACAGACTGGACAAATTCAGTATTTTCTTTAGAACTTGTTTTGTAGAATATATCAAAATCAATATCAAATGCAGCAAAGTCTTCATGATCTCGTTTGTTCCAAAATGCAACATATTCTTCAGGAGATTTTCCTTGCTTTTCAGATTGAATCAGTATTGGCGTTCCATAGTCATCTGATGCACATACATAGTATGCCTCCACACCCTTTTGTTTTAGGAATCGCGTTGTGACATCTGCAGGGAGATAAGTGGATGCAACATGGCCTAGGTGAATTTCCCCATTTGCATATGGTAATGCACTAGTGATTATTGCTTTGTCTCTCATGATACCTCGATTGAAAACTAACTGAACTTAAGAATTTAGTTCCAGCTATTCATGTATTTGACTTGCTCTTTTGTGAGTCGGTCAATTTTTACATTCATTGCTTTTAGAGCATCTTTTGCAATTTGTTTATCGATTTCAATTGGAACTGGGATTACCTTCTTTTTCATTTTTTTGTGATTTTTGAGAATGTAAAGAATTGATTGTAATTGGTTTGAAAATGATTGTGCCATTACTTCTGCAGGATGGCCTTCAGCTGCAACTAGATTTGCAATTCTGCCTTTGCCAATCAAATAGATTTTTTTGCCATTCGCTAAAACACACTCATCAAGATTTGGTCTGATTTCTTTAACAGATTTTGATTTTTTGAGTAAGAAGTTAGAATCAACTTCAACATCAAAATGACCCACATTTCCAACAATCGCACCTGACTTCATGTTTGTAAGATGTTCTTTTCTGATTACGCTAGTCATTCCTGTACATGTAATGAAAATATCACCAATTTTGGCAGCTTGTGACATTGGCATTACATCAAATCCATCCATATGAGCCTCTAGTGCTTTTACAGGATCAACTTCAGTGACAATAATTTTAGCGCCCATTCCGTGGCATCTTGCTGCAACTCCTTTTCCAACCCAGCCGTACCCTAAAACAACAACATGTTTTGATGCAAACAAGAGATTCATTGCTCTAAGGTAACCATCGATTGTGCTTTGGCCAGTTCCATATCTATTATCAAACATGTGTTTTGTGTATGCATCATTAACTGAAATTACTGGATAACGAAGCTTTCCTTGTTTTTCAACTGCTTTGATTCTGTTTACACCAGCAGTTGTTTCTTCAGTTGCTCCTAAAATTTTCAAGTTTTTGCTTTTCTTTCCAAAGTGAGCTTTGATGTTAAGGTCTGAACCATCATCGGTAAGAATTTGTGGTTTGTGATCAAGGACTTTTTGAATGCACCAATCATATTCTTTTGCAGATTGTCCTGCCCAAGCATACATATGAATTCCTTTTGATGCCAAAAATGCTGCAATATCATCTTGTGTTGTTAGAGGATTACCACCACATGCAGCAACTGTTGCCCCTAATTCTTTTGCACCCATTAACAAAACAGATGTTTCTTTCGTAATGTGAAGGCAAAATCCAAGTGTTATTCCTTTGAATGGTTTTGATTTTTTTAATCTGTTAATTGTGTTATCTAAAATTTGCATGTGGCTTCTTGCCCAATCATAAGAAAGCTCACCTTTTTTTGCTAATTTTGGATTTTTTACTTTACTCAATATGCCACCACAATTTAGAACAGTATAAAATTCTTCAGGATTCAGTAGTTAATTTTTCGTCGCCGATCCACATGTCCCTATGAACAAAGTTTTGAGAAGATGAAACGTATTCACTGATCATTCCATAACCACTTTTTGAGCCACCTGTTTTGTATTCAAAGTAAAGAATTGTGAAAAGCTTTTCTTGTCCGTCTTGTGCTTTTTTCCATAATTCGGGTTCAATAAAAAACCAGTAATGCTTTTCCATGTTTGGCAACATTGGCCCCAAATCAAATGATTCTAAATCAGAAGAATTTGCATCATCTCGACTAAGCATTTTTGTTCCCATCTTAAATTTCGCAGTAACTCCTGAAGCTGGAAGCTCACCGTAATTTTTTATTCCAATATCAAACTGACATTTTTCATTAATGGAGTGATCCATTTTTTTAATTCCATCTACTGGTCCAATCCATGGTCGAAACCTATACTCTGTTTGAATTCTACTTACTTCTACTGTAGCTTCAAATTGTTTTATTGTTCTCCAAAGCAAAAACACAAGTGCCATTGTTGCTACTGCAGTAGCTATTGCTGCCCATGCTTCAATTGAAACTTCTGCCACGAATGGACTAAAAACACCTCATATTCAAATTTAGCTGTGGATGTGAGCATGTGAAAAAATCTTTGAAAACAATTAGAATTTAATACAACTAAAATCAAATTCAACCAAATTGGCTTGGAAAAAAGTAGCTGAAAAAGGAGAAATACAATCCGGAGCTGGTGCCGAGTTTGAGGTTGATGGAAAGAAAATTGCGATTTTTAACAAAGATGGATACCATGCATTAGATGCATTATGTGTTCACCAGGATGGTTCCATCGCTCCTGGCAAATTAGAAGGAGATGTAGTAGAATGCCCACTTCATTTTTGGCATTATAACATCAAAACAGGAAAACTGTTAGATTATCTAAAAGATGTAAATCTTCAAACCTACAAAGTTGAAGAAAGAAAAGATGGGATATATCTAGACATTTAGACTATCTTAATTTTTCCAGAAATTAGATCATTGCAAAACTGATTAATGTTTGAGAGATTTTTTTCAACAATTTCTTGAATTTTCTTTTTTGCTTCTGCCTCGTTATAGTTGCTTTCAATTATTGGTTGAACTATGACAGATTTTGGATCATTAACTGGTCTTCCAATTACATTATACATCCAAACAAAAACTTCTGAAATACCATCAACATTTTTGTGAATTTGATCTGCAATTGAGAATGAAAGTGCGTTGTAGATTTTGCCAATATGGCTTACGGGATTTTTGCCAGCAGTAGCCTCTGCACCTGCGGGCCTACTTGGAGAAATCACTCGGTTTGCCATGTTACCGCGTCCAACTTCACCAGAATCTGCACTATCTGCAGATGTGCCTAATACTGTGAGATATAATCCATCTATTCCTTTTGTTTTGTCATCCAGGCAGTTAATGTTTAGCGCAACATCAAATTGATCTTTAGCTTTCAAAAATTCACCAATTTTTTGTTGCATCTCTTGTTTTTGTTTAAAGTAATGATTGAAACCTATAGGGGGAATTATGGATAAAATGAG
>JBHIUX010000107.1:0-3648 GCA_042138065.1 Nitrosopumilaceae archaeon | reverse complement strand
GCACAAGCTTCTCGATAAAATATAGTAGCCCGAGGCAGATTCGAACTGCCGTCCCCGCGTATCCTCTCCTGAGATCCAGAGCGCGGAATCCTTAACCTGAAAATCAATTGGCCACTAGACTATCGGGCTACTGTTTCGGCTTTGCAATTTTAGAATATAATGATTTAGATGCATACTATTTCATCTGAGCTTCATGAATTGCAGTCGCATAATCGCAATCAGCTTTTAATCTCATGTATGCAATTAACCTGTAGTGTATGGAGTAAAGATCATTTTCTTTAAAGAGAATTCCTTTCTGCATCAGTGATACCAACCCTCTTGATGTCACTGTAACATTTACATTCTTTTTTGCGCAAATCTCATCTCGCTTCTTTTGATATTGTTTTAGTGTAAATGCAACATCGTTGAGCTCTAAAATTAAAGGCCATACAATTTCAGACCAAACAAATCTTCTGTTTTCAGTAGCTGATGCGTACTTGCCTTTATCACTCAACATTAATAACATCTGAAAATCCTGTTATAACTGAATAGTTGTCTCAAAAAGAAATTGCAGAATCTCTTTCTCTACTAGAAAAAGACTGGGATGTTGATCCTATTCTTAAGGACTTTCAACTTGGAAAAATTACTGATGTTGCTGATTATCCAATCAAGGTAAAAGACGTTGTATTTCACATCCCATTCTTGCTTAAAGAAAAAAAATACATCCTTTGGAAGTGTTATTGGCCTGACTGCCACAACTGTTGTGACAGACAGGGACGGCTTCCTTTAACCTCTGATGACTTGATTACAATTGGTGCTGGTCTAAAATACAAAAAAACATCTGATTTTATCAAAAATGAAACACTCGAGGTAACTTGGAGCGATGCTGGCCCATCTGGTCAAACAACAACAATGACTACAATTAATCTGAAAAGAAAAAAGGATGAGACACCATCTGATGATGGAACTCATATTTCCTGTCGGTTCTTAGATGAAAAGGGAGGATGCAGCATTCATCCATCAAGACCGGGAGTTTGTTATCTGTATCCGTTTTCAACGTGGCTTGAAAGTGAGAAAGGAAACGCACGAGTACATGCATCATACCAGTTTACTGGCGATTGTCCTGGATTTTATCTATCTGAAAACACTGATGCAATGAAAGAAGTGCTTGATGATTACTCTAAAATCATATATGATTACAACATGAAATCAAATAGAACAATGCGAGAAGGATTTGGTTCGGTAACTTTTGGTTAAAGTTATTAATTTTAAAAATTAATCTATTTTTGTAGTGTTTTTAAAAAATTATCCACTAATTCTTTTTCTGAGAACTCGTTGAGATTTTGTTGGATTGATTGAACTATAACAAAATATGAATCACCAAAAATTTCATTTAGAATTTTATTCAAATATTCGGGATGATCTAAACAATCTGAAAACTCACAATTATAATTATCAGCTAGTCTTTTTTGGACGTTTTCTAATATTGGAAAGCCAATTTCTGCCAGAGATTTTTCTATTGCTAATGCAATCAAATTCCTATAGTTTTGTATATTAGAATAATCACTCATAATTTATCTCAGAATTTTTGAGTTTTAAATAGATATCATTCCCAAAGTTCTTCATTTTGCTTTAGATTTTTTATTTTCTTAATGTTTTTTGATATGTTTTTAATTTCAACACTAAATCCTGCATCCACTATAGTGGAATCTGGAAATCTTTGAGATACCAAATCTATATCCCAACACGGAAAAAAATAATGAAAATAAATTACAATTGGCTCACCTTCATTATCTTTTAACACTATTACCCTGTATGGATTATCATCAAGTTTTGTTTTACATGTATTACAAATTGGTATCATTATGAAATTATTATGGAAAATCTAGGTATTAAATTTTTGAAAGGTTATTAGTGAACTTGTGTATGGACATTAGTTTAATGTCAACACGACTAGAAAGAATACAAAATGAAAAATTTCTCCTTATTTCTATTATTGTAATAGTTATTGCAAATTTATTATCAAATGTTATTGGTGAAGAGACAGCAATACTTGTTGGAAATTTTGTTTATTTTCCAACAGCGGGTGGTCTTGTTTTTGTGAGTGTTTTGTTGTTAAAGCGTTTGGGAAGCACTGGAAAACATGGAACCGCTTGGATCTCATTATTTGGATTCTCAGTAATGTGGTTTGTAGCAGAAATGGTTTGGACTGCAGAAGAACTTTTTCTAAATATTGAACCATATCCATCCGCTGCCGACATTTTTTATTTGATGGGTTATCCATTTTTGTTACTTTTTTTGATTTCTTATCTTGAACCTATAAAAAATGCAATTACGAAAAAGGTTCTAATCATTCCAATAATTATTTCATTATCAGTATTAATCCCAAGTCTTTACTTTGCCTTTTATGATGTAATGGACATTGGAAATCTAGACTATACAATTGCTGCAGCATACCCCGTAGCTGATTCTTTTGTAATCGTTCCAGCACTAATTGGAATTCATCTTTTCTTTAGAGGACAGGTAAATTTTATGTGGTCATTGGTATGCATTGGAATAATTTCTGTATTTATCGCAGATACTGCATTTTTGTTTGCACAAGTTGAACATTGGTATTATACTGGCCACCCAATGGAAATACTATTTCATTTTACGTATGTTTTGATGGCATTTGGAGCATATGATCAAATAAGAATTTTCAAGAAAAATTCACATTAGAACTGTGGTTTATTTTCTTGTTTTGCACACTTTTTCTAGTTCTAGATTTATGATTCTGGATAGGCTGACTGATTTTTGCTGATTTTTAATTGACTTTGCCTGTTTTACTCTAAGTTTTTTTATGAGATCGTCATCCAGCATAATCGTTATTCGCTTTAGCATATTTTGCATACTGAATAACACATGTAAAAACATTTTCCTGATTCTCAACTAATCTTTTCTTTCTTTTTCTTTATCTTCTTCGGATTGTCCAAAACCAATTCTTTTCTTTTTGGCCTTGAAATACTCTGAATCCATAAATCAATATTGTTTTCATTTGATATAACATACAGTTAGAATTTGTAATTAATTACAAGAAATTCATGAATGCAATTTCATAGTTTCATAATAATTTTCAAGTTTCAAAATGAAATTATGCTTTTGCTACCTTCATCAAGTCACGCATGTGAATTTCCATTCCAAATCTGTCTTCATTTTTTTTCATATAACGAAATATTGCTAGGACATCTGCAAGTGATTTTATTATGCTGAAATCCTTGTGAATTTTTTTTCTGACAAACTTGAAGACTTTGCCGTAAATTTTGAAATATTCTAAAACCTCTTTTTCATATTGTTCGTTATTTCCAAGATTTTTTACAAAAATGTCTGCACACATCATACTTGGAATGATTCCCTCACCCAATAGTGGATAAACTGTTCCAATTGATTCACCAACGCCGACAACCTTTCCTTTGTAAAATGGTTTGCATAGATCAGGAGTTGCAAGTCTAATTGGTCTGCCTACAGTTTTTGTTATCTTTCCGCCATATTTTTTGAAAAACTTGTCAGTCTCTACCACATGTTGCTTGTTATAATCTCCTGCACCAATATGTGCAGTCCTTTCCCCTAATGGAAAGTACCAGAAATAACCACTCATTCCTGGAAATGGCTTTATGTAAAAATCATCAAATG
>JBHIUX010000106.1:0-3728 GCA_042138065.1 Nitrosopumilaceae archaeon | reverse complement strand
GTTTTACATGGAACTGGTGGATATCTTACTCATTTGAATTCTACATTCAAGTGGGCATTTGATATTAAGGACTCTGATGTGTTCTTTTGTACCGCCGATATTGGCTGGGTTACAGGGCACAGCTATGTGGTTTATGGTCCATTATTACATGGAGCTACTGAAGTAATGTATGAAGGAGCACCTGATTTTCCTGACGCTTCAAGAATGTGGCAAATAATTCAAAAATACAAAGTTACAATTTTTTACACCACTCCAACTGCACTTCGAATGTTTATGAAATTTGGAGATGATCTTCCAGATTCACATGATCTTTCCTCACTTCGATTATTGGGAACTGTTGGTGAGCCGATTAACCCTGAGGTTTGGAAATGGTACTTTAAAACAATTGGAAAAGAAAAATGTCCAATCATTGATACATGGTGGCAAACTGAAACTGGTGGTATGATGATTTCACCATTGCCTGGTCTTGAAACAATTCCCTTAAAACCGGGCTCTGGAACAAGACCAATTCCAGGCGTTTCAATATCTGTTGTAGATGAGAATGGGGTTGATGTTGCACCAAACAAAAAGGGATATTTGATTATCAAAAACCCATGGCCTGGAATGCTACTGACTTTGTGGAATGATGATGAAAAATACAAAAAAGTATACTGGTCAAAATACGAAAATTGCTACTATCCAGGGGATTATGCAATAAAGGATGAAGATGGATATCTTTGGCTGCTTGGGAGGGCAGATGATGTACTGAAGGTGGCAGGGCATAGAATTGGCACTGCGGAGCTAGAAAGTAGCATAGTATCTCATACAGATGTGGCTGAATCAGCCGTCTGTGGGGTCGCAGACGAAATAAAGGGTGAAAAAATCATTGCATTTGCAGTTCTAAAAGAGGGAACAAGCAAAGAACCAGAAATTTTAAGAAATGAAATCAAAAAAGAGGTTAGAAATGGGGTTGGACCAATTGCTACGCCCGAGCAAATCTACTTTGTTTCTAAGCTTCCAAAGACTCGGAGTGGCAAAATCATGCGAAGATTGCTCAAAGCAATTGCAAGTAATGAAAAAATTGGCGATGTTAGCACATTAGAAGACGGAGCTGCAGTTAGCGAAATCCAAACTGCCTTTGAAGAATTAAAAAATTCAATAAAAAATAACTAATTTTTTTGGAAAAATCTATCCACTAACTTTGTAATTTCTCATTCCGCCTTGGTCTTTATTAATAAAATTCTCTTAAACAAACTATCAATGGTAGGAATTGTGATTAACTAGAGAAAATACTACCAATTTTTTTCATAAAGTAATACTTTGCAATACTAAAACAAAATTTTGTATGTTGTGCATTATACACACACATGATATTATACTGATATAGTCATAATTTACGTATGAAACCTATCTTGGTACTCGTTTTGATTGGAATGTTGCTTGTTCCCGGAACGGCATTTGGATGGAAATCATTATCTTACAATTCTGTTCCAGAATGTGATATCATTTGTAAAAACAATTTTTCCAAAGTAGATAATTCCGCATCAATGAATTTCATCTTACTTGGAATATCTGCAATTTTTGGACTAGGATTATACTACAAATATGCCAAAGCAGGAAAGTTTGAAACATTTTCCCTTACATGTAAGCAGTGTGGACAATCAACTAATGGATTAAAATGTACAAGTTGTGAAGAATCAAAACAAAAATGTTAATCAACACTTCATAATTTGAAAAAATATTGTTAGTGAATACTAGTAGTAAAAACATATGGAGTATCAATTGGTTGATCAACTGTCCAACGAGTTGGCAATGTTATTGTTTTAATCACTTCTAATCCAAAGTTGTCGATAACTAGTCCCCATCCCCACTTTGTAACATCTCTTGAATTTTTTCTCATTTGGTGACTTCCTGTTAACACAAATGTCGCCACATCTTTTAGATTTGGAATAGAAATTATTGTATTAATTACACTATTTGCAAGCATTTCCCCCATTTCTGGTAATCCTGAAATAAAAAATGCTGGATGATTCAATTTTAGAGATTTATAATCAAATTTAGTCGCATCAGAATGCTTTGGATTAAAGTCAATGCCTGTTTTTTTAGCTATTTCATTTTGTAATTCCACTAATTGTTCATCTATCTCAATTGCAAAAGATTCCAATCCAACTACTTTTGCACAATATGAAATTCTTCCATCCCCTGAACCAATATCAATCACTTGATCAAAACCTAGATTCTTTGTTTCTACTCCAAGTGCATACGCAGAAAGAATCCATGTCGGATAAAATGGCGCATAGCTGGTGTCGTGTTTTATGCTGTTTAACCAGAATTCGTTAATATCTCCTTCATACACTTTGCATGGAATTCCCATGATTTGCATTTCAAACGAGTTATAGTAAATTGGATTACTTTTAGCAAATTTGTGTAGCATTTGTAAATCGTTTTGGTCAATTGACAAAAATTCTGATGAAGAAAGCGGAATGGCTTCATGGATATGACTATTTCCTTGATAGGTTTGAGCAAATTTTGCCTTTAGCATCGTTATGGCTTTTACAAGATCATCCATTGGCAGAAATAGCATCTAGCATAATTTTACTCTTTGAGCCTAGGAAAACCACTTTTCTAGGGTCTGACTTTTTTTTTCAATTGACTTTTTTAATCTGTTTAGTGAGCTTTGAACTCTGTCTGGAGAAAAACTTCTTTCATCTACAAGATATTTTAAAATTCCATCGTAATCGATTTTATCGAATTTAATTTCAGAAACTTCTGCAATTTCAGGCTCCAAAAAGATTTTTCGTATTTGTTCATACTCCACTTCGGCTAGCTGTTCCTGAATTTGGGGAATTTTTTCAAGTCTTGAATGCTCTTTTATCATTTTAAGTGCAGTTTTTGGACCAATTCTTGTAAAACCATCTGGATTAAAATCAGTACCAATCAAAATTCCAACATCAACAATTTGCTCTCTGGTTAATCCTAATTCTTTGAGAGTTTTTTCAGTATCAATTAATTCTGGTTCAATTTCGATGTAGGTATTTCTGTTAGGAATTTTTCTTCTACCACTATTTGTAAAATTTCTGACTAGTCTTTTTGCTCCAAATAAAATTGAATCAAAATCTTGACTAGCTGATGCAAATGCTTGACCCGTTTTTGTGAGATGTGCAGCTGTAGCTTCACCTTCTGAAGGTGCATTAATGTATGGTATTCCGAACAAGCTCAAAATTCTCTTTGAATCTTCAACCATTGTATCTCTCATTACAGTGGTTTGCTGAGCAAATTTTCTTGCATCCTCAAACTTCCTCTCAGAAATTGCCTTTTCGTATTTTATTGTAGCATCTTTTTTGATTTGTCGTCTGCGTTCTATTTCTGCGGATTTTAGGGATGGTGGTTTTCCGTCGAAAACGTAAACTGGTTTTATTCCAATAGATAAGAAATTGATATTTCTATAGAATAGTCCACTTAGGTGACTAGTTACTCTCCCACTTGAATCAGATAAATGACTTCCATCAGGCCCTCTAATAATTGCTAAAAATTGGTATATTGCATTGTATGCATCAATAGCTACTACTTTAGATGCAAATGATTCCAACTTTGTTTTTTCTCGAACGACAAGGGGTTTAAGATCTAATCCCATGTTCTATTTTTTTATACTGACACTAATGATGTTTTTCTTTATTTGGGAGACATTTCCAAGAATTATTGCCAGGTTAGCCAAGTGGTAAGGCGGCCGTCTCGAAAACGGCTGCGCG
>JBHIUX010000105.1:0-3734 GCA_042138065.1 Nitrosopumilaceae archaeon | reverse complement strand
TCTTTGGCTTCATCTTTGTTAAAAGAAACAGGTTTTTTCCACCATTTCCAATTTGTTGTTCTTTGTAATTCAACTGCTTCATGAATTATTGCAGTACACAGTGCTGCAACTCTTCCTTCAGAATCCTTTGGATATCTATCAAGATTCATCATATCCGCAAGACCTTTTTGTAAAGCAAAAATTGAATCTAAACGATCTTTTTCTGAAATCTCTTGCGTCAAGTTGCTAATCTCTTCGCCTAATTATCAAACTTAAATCTTTAGAAGCGAATCATTCTTTCATACATTTTTACTCGTTTTTGAATATCTTGATTTTTTAGTTGAAGCAATCCATCCAAACCATATCTCTCAACTGCAAATGAACCAAGAACATTTCCATATACGACTGCTTTTTTGATTGCTGAAAAATTTGTAGAGTTTTTGCTTGCCAAATGACCTATCATGGCGCCTGCAAAAGAGTCACCTGCGCCGGTAGGATCAACTACATCTTCTAAAGAAAATCCTGCAGATGGGAATATCAAGTCATCAAAAAACATGAGAGAACCATGTTCCCCTTTTTTTATTATGACATATTTTGCTCCCCAACTCATCATTTTTTTTGCACATTTTATCAAATTGTATTCTTTTGTAAGCAATTTTGCCTCTTCATCGTTAATGACTACAGCATCAACTGATTTTATCATTTTAATTACTGAATTTCTTTTTGTAGAAATCCAAAATTCTATAGTATCACACATTGAAAACTTTACTTTATCAAACTCTTTTATCAATGCAACATTTTGATCTGGATCATTGTTTGCAAGATAAACAAATTGTGATTTTTTATATTCTTCTGGTACAACAGGACTAAATCCACCTAAAACATTTAGTTCAGTTTTTAATGTTTTTCTTGTACTCAAAGTTTTATCATAACTTCCATCATAGCGAAATGTTTTTCCATTTTTGATAGTTAATCCACGTAAATCAAGATGTTTTGCTAATAAGCTATGATACCTTTTTGGAAAATCATCACCAACAACTGCAATCAATCCAGTTTTTACAAAAAAGCTAGCTGAAATTCCGGCAAATGTAGCCGCACCACCTAAAACATTCTTCAGCGTTTTTGATGGAGTTCTAATAGTATCAAGTGCAGTTGAACCAAAAACTGTTAACACAGTTTTGTCAATCTAGTTCTGATGTATAAATTTCCTTGCTTGGTCTTCAGTAGGATAGTACACAAATGGAACATCAATTGATGTAAACCAAACATCATATGTTGTCACACCACTAATTTTTACTACCGGAACATTACTTTCTGATTTGTTTTTAGTATCTGTTTGAAAAGTACCATCAACTAATGCTTTGTCTAATGCAGGAAGAACAAATGCTTCCAAAGTTCCATCACCAATTCTTTTTTCATCAGCATAGATAACAAATTCAGTCTCTCCAGCAGTTAGAGTTAGCAATGAGGGATTATCAAATTCTAACTGTAGATTTTGCATAGAGCCTCTTTCATCTTCTGATAAAATGGTACTGTCTACAATTATCACACCAATTTGTGATGCTGAGGCATACTGAGAATAGCCAAACAAACCTGCCACTATTATCATAATGATAATGGCCTTCTTTGACGATTTCATGCCCATTAATCCTAAAATTGCTTTTTAATACGAAGGGAAAAAAAACCGAATTATGTGTGTAAAAGTTTTGATCTGTTCTTTAAGCTCCTTAGAGCTAACAGGATAAATCAAAATCAACTGATTTTACTCTTAGATGGCAAAGATAAAGCTACGATTTGGAGAAAATGAGGTTGAAATTGAATCAAGGGACTTCTATATTGATAATGAAACTCTTGGTCAAGTAATTGACAGTGTCACCAGATACATTCAAGAAAATAAAGTTCGAATCGAGGTAAATGATCAACCAATAGATAGCTTTACCAAAAGTAATGATGCTCAAAGTTCTACAGAAAGCGCTTTAGACTCTTTAGAAGATGCTGAATTTCATGAACCAGAATTTTCTAATCCAGTATCAATACCAGCATCAGAAATAAAAAACAAACTTGCAATTTTAGAAAAAAATTCATTTTTCAATTTACCAAGAACTGTAACAGAAACCGTTGAACAATTACGTGAACATGGTTGGTCAACAAGACCACTTGATGTATCAAAAGTGTTAACAAAGATGGCCTTTAACAATGAAATTTCAAAGGCTTCTAAGGAAAGAAAAACTTTCTATTCTACAAAACCTGAAATCCTAATTAATTAGTTTTATAGTTACACAATTTACACGAATCAAAAGTTTCGCCTTCTAAATGATCAAAGTGAGTATTACATTCTTTGCAGGTATGGTGCATATCAAAATATCCATCTTCTTCGGTCTTACCTACCTGCTTTGAATCTAGTTTTGTACTGCCACACTTAATACAATGACAACCACACTGAATTTCCACGGCAATTTTTTGCTAATAATGTATGTATAGTTGTATTGCTATTGTATAGTATTGGTCAAAGAAAGAATAATCCCACTTGAAATTGACGACCATTTTAGACTGTTTGGAAAAGAACCTTGGGAAGTAGATTATGGTGAAAAATGCCCTTTATGTAATGTAAGAATCGATGAATATGGATTTTGTTCCTGTGGCTCTAGCGGAGATTAATTTTATTTTTAGATTGTAAACCAATCACAATTGCAATTCCTAACACCAGCGGAAGAAGAAGAGAAAATTCAGGTATTGCAGAAATTCCAATAATTTCTATGGTTCCAACAGTTTTTGGCTTGATATTTACCCAACCATGAGTATCATTATGATAATATTCATGATTGAAAATTTTTTCATCTTCTAGATATACATCATAAGGTTTCCACAATAATTCCAAAGGAATGATTAAAGTGATAAATCTGCCTTCTTGAGAATTTTTAAAACTTAATTTTCTTGTTGGCTGATCAAAATTAAATGAATTTATCTCATCTAAAGTTCTAATAAAAACTGGAAATTTTTGTCCTTCCCATTCAACCTCTTTTACAATAACTGGTTCATCAACTATGTATTCCAAATACATATCACAACCATGACATCTCATTCCCTCAACACCACTAATTTGAACCGGCCTGTCATTTGCAAAAACTAAATCTACTTTATCTGGAAAATAAAATTCAACACCATTTTCAGATTCCGTATAAAAAAAGTTCCATGTCCATACACCATCTTTTAGGATTAGAGCATTTTTTAGATCATATTCAACCCCAAAATTTACTTCGGGGGGAATTAGTGTAACAATACTGTTATCACTACTTACAGCATGTGGGATTTCTTTTCTTGCCCCATCTACTACCTGAATATTCTCTGCCTTGCCTGGAAGAAATTTAACTTGAACATTCTTATCACTACTTTTTACTACATGAACTACACTAACATCCCCATTTTCTTCAATAGTGACTTTAATTGTAACATGTTCAGCTGGTATGCCTAATGATATCTGAGCAAATGCTAGAGGTGTAGCAGATATTATTGAAATAATCATTAAAACAAGAATAACCTTAAGCAATTTTGCCATCTACTCTATAGACACTTGAAGCATTTTTGCCTCTTCTAAAGGACAATCATTATTGTCTCGCTGCAAATTAACTATTTTATCTGCTACATCCATTCCTTCAGTCACCTCACCAAAAGCGGTGTATTGCCCATCAAGAAAGGTACTATCTGTTGTGACTATAAAAAACTGAGAACCCGCACTATCTGGATCCGTGGCTCTA
>JBHIUX010000104.1:0-3738 GCA_042138065.1 Nitrosopumilaceae archaeon | reverse complement strand
TCTTATGCAGTTTTTGGAAAATATCTGAAAATGATTGCTTATGATTCAAAATATTCAAAATTTTTCTTAGGAGTTCCTGGAATTTTGCTTTTAATTGGCGGAATTGCAACTGTTGTAGGTTATACTGCAGAAATATTTGCTGTTCTTATTAGTATTCTTGGTGGAGCATTTTTGATCAGAGCGTTTGATGTGGACAGAGCATGGTCTAATTGGACAAAGCCCACACCATCTGGATTTATCAGGATGTTTACGATAATTGCAGGAATAATTCTAATGTTGTCTTCAATTTCAGCTGGAGTTGTAGCTGTTGATGCTAGTTTAGTAGAACCTGAAACCGAATTCATCAATATTATTTCAAACAAAGTTGTGATGGGACAATTCTTTGCAGGTGCATTACCAATTCTTTGGATTGGAATTGGTGCAATATTTGCAGGAATATTTCTTAGTAACTGGTTAGGAGGAGTGTCTAGACAAATTACTGATACATTAAGATTAGTTGTATTGTTATCATTGTATCCTACAGTTTCACAATTTACAAACGTCTTAATCAATGACGAAAGCGCATTCACTCTCATTCCTCCCTTGTTGGCAGGATTGGCTGCAACAATAGTTTCAGCAACAATTCTATTCAAAAAATATAGAAAACGTTCAGATCAGGAAATGCAAGAAGATTCAAGTTCAGACTAGAATTCTTTACATCTATGTGAAGAATGGGGTAAAAACAATCATATCTATTTGATGTATTTATCCAAAAAAGGTGAAAAATAATAAAATTCAAAGATGTTGCATTTAATATTTCGGGGTTTTACAAACTGTATTCTAAAAAATTAGAAAAAGAGATTCTTAATGGGTCTATGCCAAATCATATTGCCTTGATTCTTGATGGAAATAGGAGATGGGCGAAAAGAAATCTCAGTGTCACAAAAAATGGGCATTTTAAAGGTGCAGATGCAGTGGAAAATCTCCTTGATTGGTGCGAGGAATTTGATATCAAAATCATTACTTTGTATGCATTATCTGCAGAAAATCTGAATAGAAAAGATGAGGAATTGGAATATCTTTTTGATCTTATCAAAAATAGACTAGAAAAACTGTTCAATGATCCTCGAATTCATAAAAACAAAATGAGAGTTAAAGCAATTGGGAAAATTAATCTGTTACCTGATTCGATAAAGGATGTTCTAAAGAGATTAGATGATGCAACAAAGAATTATGATGATCATTTTCTAAATATTGCCATAGCTTATGGAGGACAGGATGAATTAATTGATGCGGTAAAAAAAATTGGTGGAAAAATAAGTGATGGTTCATTAAAAGTCGATGAGATAAACAAAAAAGAAATTGAATCAAATCTTTACACATCACATTTACCACAATCATCACCGGACATGATTCTAAGAACTTCGGGTGAAAAAAGACTAAGTGGTTTTTTGTTATGGCAGAGTGCATACAGTGAGTTAGTTTTTATGGATATTTTTTGGCCAGAATTTCGAAAAATTGATCTCATGAGAGCGATTAGAACATTTCAAAAAAGAAAAAGACGTCTTGGTAAGTAATTATAGTATCTAATCAAAATCAAGTAAATTGAATGAAAAATCAGCTGGAGCGGTAATTTTTAGAGATAGTTCTGATGGAATAGTATTTCTCTTACTTCATTATCCCTCGGGACATTGGGATTTTGTAAAAGGGAAAATGGAAAAAAATGAAAATCCCCTACAAACAGTGATTAGGGAAACAAAAGAAGAAACAGGAATTTCTGACTTGGATTTTGTAGATGGATTTGAAGAAAATATTCAATATAATTTTCAATTTGAAGGGGAATTAATTCATAAAAAAGTGGTTTTTTATTTAGCAAAAACAAATACTGAAAAAATTACAATATCTCATGAACATTTAGATTTTGTTTGGCTAGATTACAAAAATGCATTAGAAAAGATAACTTATGAAAATGCAAAACTGATATTATCAAAAGCAAATAAATTACTTGCCAAAAGATTCTAATTGTAATTTTTTTACAACTGAAACTGGATTTTTATCATTTAGAATTGTTCTGCCTACAATAAAAAAATCAGTACCAGCATGTAATGCTTCCTTAATTTTTCCTCCTTGAGTCCCAATTCCTGGAGAATAAATTGACAAATTGTTTTTGGCTTTTTTCTTGCAATAATTAATAATTTTAGGAAATGTTGCACCAGCAATGATTCCATCAGCATTTTCAAAAATTGCCCAATCCAAAAACAATTCATAAAGTTTTTTTTGCTTACTTGATTGTTTAATATTCATTTCATATGATAATTTTGCTTCTGGCGCACTCATATGACATAGAGTGATTACTCCCTTGTTTTTCTTGTGAGCAGAATCAATGATTTTCTTCAAGCTATCCCTTCCCATGATTGGATTTACAATTACAGCGTCAAACCCTAATTTCCATAGAATATCAATAGTGTTTTCATTTGTATTTCCAATATCATTTAGTTTGATATCTGCAATTGTTACAAGACCAAACTTGTGAGCAATTTTATTTATTTTAATAATTTCTTTACTTCCAAGAGGAAGTAATAGATGAAAATTTATTTTAAGACCGCAGAGATACTTGCTTAATTTTTTGATGTTTGAGATAGTTTTTGATTCAAGATTACCACTGGATGGAGGATAATCATTAGCTAGGATCAGTCTACCTTTCTTTTCAGAAATTTGATTGATTTTAATTTTGAATTTGGTCATAATCGACCAAAGGATGAGTGTCTTTCAATTTTATTATTTTGATATAGGAGTATCCGTGCTCGCCTGGATTATCAACAAAGACAGGTTGGGCACCATTAGTGGTAGTGTATTTTAAGAATGGCTTTGTAGGCTCCTCTGGAAGAATTACATGACAGAAATATGACGAGCCCTCTTCGTTAAAGTTCATGAATACTCCCATAAGCCATTTTCCATTATGTGGGAATGAGAATAGAGGAAAAGGTGATTCTTCAAAGCCGAAACTGAGTTTAGCTAGGCTTGCAGCGTCTTCAAGTTCTATTGGGTGATATTTGTCAACTGTTCCATTTCCACTTTTGAGTGAGGCTGGGAGAGATTTTATTTTTACAATAGGAGAGTAGAGTCTTGCAGTATCAGTCGTGGAGTTAACTATAGCAGATTCTTCTTTTCCAGCCTTAAATCCATAGCAAAGATAATGTCCTAAATTTTCAATAGGCGTGAAATAGATTATTGGTTTTTCTTTAAGAAGATCCATTTGAACAGAAAGAACTTTTTTTCCTTCATGTTCATGCAGGAATGATACACGTGGTGCACGCTCTAATGCACAAACTAGTCGTGAAAATTCCAAAGTTGAATCTAATTCAATATACCTAGGTAATTTATCCACAGATTGTTTGTAATGTTTACTAACTTAAACTTAACCAAAAATTATTTTCTTCTATCAATAGTTTCGTTAATTGCAGGTCCAGTTCCAAGAATTGTAACTGGTACACCAAGTTCATCTTCAATTTTTTTTATGAATGATTTAGCCTCAGAGCTAAGATCGTCGTAAGAAGTTTTTCCTGCACAGTCAGGAAAGCGTACATCTAATTTTGTTATTGCAATTTGTGTTGCACCATTAAGCATGACTGCTCTCTTTGCCAATTCAAAATTAAACTCAGATGCACGCCTAGGTCTACCCGTAACAGTACCAAACTCAGCCCAACCTCTCTTTGAAAGTTCATCAGCCTCAAGTTCATTCTCTAAAGGTCCTGTTCC
>JBHIUX010000103.1:0-3743 GCA_042138065.1 Nitrosopumilaceae archaeon | reverse complement strand
CTTATTCCATATTGGGATATGCAGAAGCGGGCTCAAATAGAGTATTAACAGATTACTCCCCAGGATCTTTAGGAATTTATGTTAAGGATATAAAATACCCTGAAGATGGTGATGGGCCTTTACGATTGGTATATTCATCAACTTCTTTTGAAGACGAAGGGATAGGACCAATTCTAGGCATATTTCTTTATGAAATTAACAAGGACTACAATCCTGATGTAATCACGGTAAAAAGAAATTAATTGTATCTTTCGGCAAGTCTATATCGAATATACTTATCATCTGGTGAAAATTTTGCTGGATGAGCAGAAATTGTTTCATGATTGCAGCTTGGACAATTTAATTTTAAAGTATATTTTTTACAATTATTACATTTTCTTAGTTGGAATCGCATTAACTTTCACGTGTTTTTTTTGATTCTTCTCTGGTAAACTTGAATGTACCTTTTTTCTTTTCTATATTCTGCTGTATTTCTTCAAGAATAGGTTTCATAATTTTTTCAGCTGATTTAAAATCTTGAGCTGTAACTGCTAATCTATATTTTGGTGCACCCAAATAAGTAATTTGAATATTTTTTCCATTTTCATTTTTCATAACATTAAGAAGTATATTTTTAATAATTTCCACTCCGTCAGGCATTTTATTTGAAATTTCTAAAACACCTCTTATTTCTACTGATGGTAACTTCATTTTAGAACTAATTTCTTCTAAAGCTGAAATAGCTTTTTTTGGAATTTTTAATTCTTCAATTACGGATATTCCATTTCTTGCTATATCCATAAATGCATCATAGATTGAATCATATTTTGAATAAAGTGCATCTTCTAACTTTTCCATGTCTGACTTTGATAGTTTTGTTTTTTCTTGTACCTTTTTAATTAACGTGCTTCCTTTCTCATGTCTTTTTACTTCCAATAATTTTTTCTTTTTTTGATCAGTTGAAACTTGTTTTAATGATAAATCAATATCAGATCTTTCTGGCCTGACTTTTTTTACTAGAAGAACTTTTTTCTCTCCTTCTTTTACATACCTTCCAACAGATCTAATCCATCCAGGTGCGATTTCAGAAACATGCAAAAATCCTTGTAATCCATCATATTCATCAAGGCTAACATAGGCTCCATGATCCATAATTTTGGTCACTGTTGCAATAACAATCTCTCCTTGTTCAGGTAATTCTTCAACTTTTGTTGACATTAGCTTTAGGTTTTGTGATCTGTAATTTAATGTTGTTGGCTAGAAATCAATTCCTTTTTTTGCCTTGACTCCCTTTTGATATGGATGTTTTATTTCTTTCATCTCTGTTACAAGGTCGGCCAACTCTATAATTTCAGGTACTGCATAATTTCCAGTAAGAACTAAATTTAGTTGTGGAGGCTTTGTCTTTATTAAATCTAAAACGTCATTAACATCAATTAATCCTAAATTGATAGCATAATTTACTTCATCTAAAATCACTATGTCATATTTTCCAGATTGGATTTTTTCTTTACAAATCTTGATTGCTTCTTTTGCTACTCTTTCATGCTCTTCTTTTGGACTATCATCATCAATTATTCCAACAAAGCCTTTTCCAGCAGCTATTATCTCAAATTCAGGTTCTAATCGTTTTGAAGAATCTATTTCACCATAATGCCATGAACCTTTGATAAACTGAATCATACAAATTTTATGATTGTATCCAGCTGCTCTTAACGCCATTCCTAATGAGGCAGTTGTTTTTCCTTTTCCTCCCCCTGTGTATACTATAACTAAACCATCTTTTTCCATATTCAAAGTTCAAAACGACTAACTAAAAAGATTGAGAAAATTTTTGAAACAAAGAACCATAATTTAAATAAAAAACAGATCTATTGATGCGAATTGAAAATCCCTAGATTAGTTATTTCTGGAGCAGCAAGTGGAGTGGGAAAAACTGCGATCACTTGTGCCATAATCTATGGCATGAAAAAAAGAGGTTATTCTGTTCAACCATTTAAGGTTGGACCAGATTATATTGATCCAAGCTATCTTTCATCAATTTCAAAAAATAATACAAGAAATCTAGATGCCTGGATAATGGGAAATCATGAATTAATTTCATCATTTGCAAATAATTCTACTTCTGATTGTTCCATAATTGAAGGTGTAATGGGATATTATGATGGATTTTCAGGATTATCAAATTTTTCAAGTACTCATCATGTTGCTAGCCTTCTAAATTCTCCTGTAATTCTAGTCTTAGATGCTAGTAAAACCGCACGCTCCATTGCTGCTACAGCATTAGGTTTTCAAAAATTCCATAGAAATTCACGAATTGCAGGTATAATTTTAAACAAACTAGGAAGTCAAAAACATGAAATTTTATGCAAACAAGCTTTGCAATCATTAAAACTTCCTATAGTTGGTTTAATTCCAAAAAATTCTGAGCTTTCATTAGAATCACGACATTTAGGATTAATTCCAGTAACTGAAAATAAATCTATGAAAAACAAAATTCATTCAGTTGCAAAAAAAATTTCTGATTATATTAATATTGATAAATTAATTATGATTAGTAAAAATACTAGTTCAATTACAAAACCAAAAAATAAAAAAATTAAAAAACCAAAAATTACAATTGCAATAGCATTAGATAGCTCTTTCAATTTTTATTATCATGATAATTTAGAAGCATTAAAACGTGAAGGAGCTAAAATTAAATTTTTCAGTCCTATATCTGATTCAAAAATTCCTGATTGTGAAGGAATTTACATTGGTGGCGGTTTTCCTGAAATACTAAGCAATTCTTTACAAAAAAACCAAAAAATGAAAAAAATTATAAAAAATTTAGCTGAAAAAGAAATTCCAATCTATGCTGAGTGTGGAGGATTAATGTATCTTACAAAATCAATTGGATATGAAAACAAGAAATACAAAATGGTGGGATTATTTGATGCAGAAACTAAAATGACAAAAAAAATGACATTGAACTACACTAAAGGAAAAATAAAGTCAAATTGTATTATCTCATCAAAACCAATGAATCTTCGAGGACATGAATTTCATTATTCAGAAATTAATACAATACCACGTGATTCAAAATTTGCATACAAACTTTCTATTGGAAACGGAATTAAAAATAAGCAAGATGGATTGATGGAATATAATACTTTGGCTTCATATGGACACTTGTACTTTGATATCTCTAATTATGCACAAAGATTTGTTGAAAACTGTGTTAAAGTATCTAGGAAGTAATTTCTAAATTAACTTGTATAATGCATTAATTATTGCAGCAGCGGATGGGCTTCCCCCTTTTCTGCCCTTGTTAGTGATGAAAGGAACGTCCACTTTTGTTAATTCATCTTTTGATTCAGCTGCAGAAATAAAGCCAACAGGCATGCCTATCACAAGGGCTGGTTTTACAACGTTTTCTTTAATCATCTGAATTACTTCAAGCAGAGCAGTTGGGGCATTTCCAATAACTACTATTCCACCATCAATATTTGATGAAGCAATTCGCATAGACATCTGTGATTTCGTTTTGTTTTCTCTTTTGGCTTGTAAATTAACATCAGGATCGGAAATTTTACAAATAATATTATTCTTAAATTCCTTGACGTGCTGTTTGTTAATCAAACCAACAACACCATTTACATCAGCTATTATACTACAACCAGATTTTAGTGCATTTAATCCGCTTTCAATTGCATCATTATGAAATATGATTGAATTATTTCTTGCAAAATCAAAATCAGCTGTTGAATGAATTACTCTTCTAA
>JBHIUX010000102.1:0-3825 GCA_042138065.1 Nitrosopumilaceae archaeon | reverse complement strand
ATCTCCAAATTCCATGAGAATCATCAATTATTTTGAGTCTGTCATCTTTTCCTTTGTCTCTATTATCTGCAATGTATCGATAAGCCTGTGCAAGTGCTTGTGGTCCAATAAATGAAGAATCTGTCGCCATCGTAGGACAAACAGAGTTACACAATCCACATTTGATACAGTTTGTAAATTGGATGTATTTCTCAACTTCTTCAGGAGTCTGCAAAAGCTCAGTAGTTTTACCTGTAACTTCAGAGTCTTCTCTAATGGTGTATGGTTTAAGTGATTTGTGAGTTTTGAACATTCTATCAAATCCAACTGTCAAGTCTCTAATTATTGGAAAATTATTCATTGGCTCTACTGTTACAATGTCAGAATTTAGCTCACTAATTTTTGTAAAGCATGCAAGTCTTGGTCTTCCATTAATGATCATTCCACAAGAGCCACAAGTAGCTTGTCTGCAAGAATATCGAACTGCAATTGAATGATCAAGATGTTTTTTTGCTTCAAGTATTGCATCTAAAACTGTAGTCCACTTTTGATATGGAACTTTAAAGTCAATCCAATGTTTTGCACTATCTGTAACAGGATTAAATTTTGAAACACGAAGTGTAATTGTGTTTGACGGCGAAGCTGGACTGTTAATTTTTTCTTCAGCTAGACTAGTTGTTTGCGCCATTATGCCATCCCCATGCTTGTCATGAATATAGTCCTTGAGCCATATGCAATCACTGCAATCATTGCTGCCACACATCCATAAGAAACTGCTTTTTCATACGCACGTCCTTGTTTTAGCTCAATCAAAATTGTTCGCAGTCCATTAAATCCATGAATAGAGAGCAAAACCAAAATAATTTCAAGCATTCCCGCATATGGCAAATATTGATAGTTTGCAATGACACTTTCATATTCTAAGGATTCTGCAAAGTTTTGTGTCATTCTCATCAAAATGTGAACAGCAACAAATGCAATTGCAGCAAGTGCAGTTCCATAATGGATTTTCATAATGTGGCTTTCTCTCATTTTACTCACCAAACATTACTGCTAGTCCGTACATCATTGCAATTGCAGCAAGAACAATTGCAGAATAAATTGTAATTTTATGTCTATAATTCTGAGATTTTGGAGTGTAAGGATAGTCTGCTCTTCCAGGTTTTCCTACACCAACGCCTCCATGTCCAAGCATTACACGAATTCCGTTAATTGTATGAAAAACACTCATTCCTATCACTAGTGCAAGAATTATGTGTCCTTCAGTTGTTTGAGTTAATGCTAAAAATTCATCCCATCCAGCTTTTCCTTTTAGAATCATACTTGTTTCATAAATGTGAGCAACAAAGTAAGCAAGCAAACCAAGTCCAGTTAATCTCATTAACCAGTAAGCAAATCTTTCAATCCCATACCTTGTTGGGTTTGCCATTCCCTTGATTCCTTCTTTGTTTTCATCCACTGAGGCCATCAGTATTTTCTCTCCACTGGTTTGTATTTAGTTATTGTAACTGGGTGTGTTTTCATTATTGGCTCTTTTGAATCATAATAAGCCAATGTGTGGTGTAGAAAATTAGTGTCATCTCTTTTTGGATAATCAGTTCTTGCATGCGAACCACGAGACTCTTTTCTATTAATTGCTCCAATCAATACAACCTCTGCAACTCTAAACATTGAATCAAGCTCCATGACATTGGAAAAATTAGTATTGTATTCTTTTGCTTGGTCATCAACATGTTTCCAAGTCTGTTCTCTAAGGTCACGTAGTTTTTTTAATCCATCTACTAGTCCTGCTTCATCTCTGAAAACATATGCATTTTGATTCATCATATCTGTAAGTTTCTGTCTAATTTCGTAAGGATTTACATTTCCTCTACCTCTGAAAATTCCATCATAGATTCTTTTTTCTTCTTTTTCTACAAGAAATTCTGGGAACGGCTCGGATGTGGACTCTTTTTCAATATAGTCAACTGCTAGTGAACCAGTGATTTTTCCCCACACAATGCATTCTGATGTAGAGTTCGCTCCTAGTCTGTTTGAGCCATGCGTACTGTTACATGCTACCTCGCCTGCTGCCCAAACTCCTTGCATTTCAGTAGCGCCATCAATGTTGGTATGAATTCCACCCATCATATAATGACAAACAGGTCTGATATCCATGATGTCTTGAGAAGGATCAATTCCTGAAAATTTGATAGAAATTTCTCTAATTCCACCTAACTTTTCTTTTAAAACTTCATCACCAATATGTCTCAAATCCATTTTCATACAATCTACTCCTGTTTCATGTTTGAAACCACGTCCTGCCTTTATTTCTGTCATAATTGCTCTTGAAACAATGTCTCTTGGACCAAGCTCCATTTTTGACGGAGCATAGTTTTTCATAAATCGTTCTCCTTTATTGTTTAGAAGATAACCACCTTCGCCTCGTGCACCTTCTGTTATCAAAATTCCAGATGGCAATATTCCAGTTGGATGAAATTGTACAAACTCCATATCTTTGAGTGCAATTCCGGCTCTGTACGCCATATCAAGACCATCAGGTGTTGATGAATACGCATATGTTGAAAAACTATACAATCGTCCTGCACCACCAGTTGCAATAATCAATGCTTTAGCCTTAATTTGATAAAATGTGCCAGATGCAAGCTCTATCGCAGTTAGGCCGCGGAATCTTTTTCCGTCATGAAGTACAGATGTTGCAAACCATTCGTTTAGAAATTCAATGTTATCAAATTTTTGACAAGTATCATACAATGTTTGCATTTCATAAAATCCAACTTTATCAGATGCATAAGTTGCTCGAGGGAAACTATACCCACCAAACCATCTTTGATCAATTTTTCCAGTTTCTCGTCTAGACCAAGGCATTCCCCATCGTTCCAGTTGGTAAATTTCTTTTGGCATTTCTTGGCAAAGTCTTTCTGCAACATCTTGATCAGCTAAAAAGTCACTTCCTTTTACTGTATCATAGATATGTGATTCAATTGTATCTCCCTCATCCTCAAAAATTACAGCTGCAGTTCCACCTTCTGCAGAAACAGAATGTGAACGCATAACTTGAACTTTGGAAATAACTCCGATCTTTATTTTAGAATTTTTTTTTGAAGCTTCAATAGCTGCTCGCAAACCTGCCAAGCCCGATCCACAAATAACTAAATCAAATTCAATAGACGCAACCATTTCGCACTTTGTGCTCTGAAAATTGGTTAAATATGTATTGTAAAATGATCGATTATTCTAGGTACGGAATGATTAATATATATCGCTAGTGATATCACTAGTGATGATATCTGAATGGTTCCAAAGAGTTGGCAGTTCCATTCCTAGGGGATTTTCAAGATACTATATTCTGGATCTTTTGAAGAAAAAACCACACACAGGAAAGCAGATCATCGATAGTGCTACAGAACAGACAGATGGAGCTTGGAAACCATCACCTGGTTTAATCTATCCATTACTTGGAAGATTGTTGGATGATGGATTAATTGAAGAGACAAAAGATGGTAAATACCAAATTACAAAGAAAGGAAGATCTACTGCAGAAGATGTTGAAAAAATTAATGATGCTGTGAAAAAACAGCTAGAAGTCTTGTTTAGACTAGGAAATGTGGGAAAGTTTGTTGCAATGGATATTCTTGAAAAGGTTACAACTATGGGTTCAATGCTAAGCTCTAATGATTCCAGTTTAACAAAAGAGGGAAACGAACGCTACAAAAAATGGCTCAAATCTGAATTACAGAAAATGGAAAAAAACACTCCTAAGAAAAAGGGTAAAAAAATCAAAATAGATTAAACTAATTCTGCTTGGCCAAAATATGCACCAAATGGTTGGCAGTAAATCACTAC
>JBHIUX010000101.1:0-3858 GCA_042138065.1 Nitrosopumilaceae archaeon | reverse complement strand
CGACTCAACACATCAAACATTGTGATTGGTGGATTTGCAGGAAGTGCAGCATCAATGGCAGGTTGGGCTGCAGCAACTGGTTCTATGGACATTTTAGGATTTTTGGTTGGATTCTTAGTTTTTGTTTGGACTCCTTCACACTTTTGGTGTCTTGCAATGAAGATGAAAGACGAATACAAACAAGCCGAAGTTCCGATGTTGCCCGTTGTGATTGGAATGCAAAAAACATCAAAATACATTTTAGCAAACACAATCATCTTGCTTCCTTATTCGTTAATGTTGTATGCATTTGGCATGGGAATAGTTTACACAATAATAGCGGCAGTTTCTGGAGGGTTGATGCTTGCGTATCACTACAAGCTTACAAAAAATCCAACATCTGATTTTGCTTGGAAGGCATACAAAGTTACAGCTCCATATTTGACAATAATTTTTGTTGCAGTTGCTTTAGATGCTGCTTTTCACTTTAGATTTTAATTTTTTCCGTTCTCTGCACCAGGAAAACTAGCTTCGTATTCCTTTTCCATCATCTCTTTATTTTGTGCTTCAACTGAATCTTCTTCTGGCTCTTCTGCTACAACTTCAATACGACGCTTGTCTTTTGTGAGCCATCCAACTTTGATTAGGCCCATAATTTCCAAGTCTAGTAATAATTTATTGAATCGGTCTTCTGCAATAATGAATCCATCTTTTACCAATGCCTTTGAAAGCTCAGAATCAGTAAGAGATCCGTGCTCCTTTATCTTATCAAATACAGAATTTTTTAGAGGTTGAGTCATTTTTATCCGTAAAATGTCTTATCAATTGACTTTGGTACAACGTTAGATATACTTTCTTTTACAGTATTGTACCACTGGTCTACCTCTTTTGTAATGGAAGGCTTTACTTTCTTTAATCCTGCAGCAAAATCTGAGCTAGTAATTTTGTTTGAATTATTTTGCATTGCGTTAACTGCCGCTTCTCTACATAATGCAGCCAAATCTGCTCCAGTATAGTTTTGTGTCGAAACTGCAATTTCTTGCAATTTGACATCACTAGCTATTGGCATTTTTGTTGTTAGAATCTTTATGATCTCTAATCTTCCTTTTTCATCAGGTGGGGGAACGAAAAGAACCAAATCTAATCTACCTGTTCGAAGCAATGAATTATCAAGCAAATCTGGCCTGTTTGTAATTCCAACTATGACAACTCTTGGTGAAGCACCTTCTTCCATCTCTGTGAGTAACTGACTAAGAATTGTTTCACCAACTCCGCCTTCGTCAGATGATTTGAATCTTGCAAGTGAATCCAATTCATCAAAAATTACTACACAGGGCGATGATGCTTTTGCCTTTCTGAATATTTCTCTAACAGCTTTTTCTGATTCACCAACCCACTTTGAAAGAATTTCTGGACCTCTAACGAGAATCATGTTGGCTCCGCTTTCAGTTGCAAGGGCTCTTGCAAGTAGAGTTTTTCCACAACCTGGTGGACCATAAATTAATGCACCTTTTGGCGGTTTAATTCCCATATTGCTAAATTTCGCAGGATCATGCATTGCAAGAATTAGATTATCATTTAGTGATTTTTTTATATCCTCTAAACCTCCAACGTCTTGCCACCAAACTTTTGGTCGTTCAACATAAAACTCTCGCATCGCAGTTGGAACGACTTCATGCATTGCATCGTAGAAATCAATTAATTTAATTTCCATTGTCTGCAAAACTTCTGATGGTATTCTTTCACTTTCAAGGTCAATTTCTGGCAGATATCGTCTGATAGCTTTCATTGCAGCTTCACGACATAATGATTTGATATCTGCTCCTGTGTATCCGTGCAAGTCTGAAGAAAGCTCCTTTAGATCAACTCCCTCAGCAATTGGCATTCCTCGCGTGTGAATCAAAAGAATTTCTAGTCTTCCATCCTCATTTGGAACCGAAATTTCAACTTCTCTGTCGAATCTTCCTGGTCGTCTTAGTGCAGGATCAACACTATCAGGACGGTTAGTTGCACCTAAAACAATTACATTTCCTCTGTCTGTTAATCCATCCATTAATGCAAGCAATTGTGCAACAACTCTTTTCTCAACATCACCATAAGCCTCTTCTCTTTTTGGGGCAATCGCGTCTATTTCATCAATGAAAATTATACTTGGAGAATTATCTTTTGCTTCTTTGAAAATATCTCTAAGTCTAGCTTCTGTTTCACCATAATACTTGTTCATAATTTCTGGACCATTAATTGAATACATGTTTGCCTCTGATTCACTTGCAAGAACTTTTGCAATCAAAGTTTTACCACAACCAGGTGGTCCATACAACAAGATTCCACTGTGAGCCTCAACTCCAAGTCTACTAAATAATTCAGGATGACGTAATGGAAGCTCGACTATTTCTCTCATTGCCTTGATTTCAGTTCTGAGACCGCCAACTTCTTCGTATGTTACTCTGATTTTTTTATCAACTGCTGTATCAGTTAGAATGCTGAGGTTTGTAGCACGATCAATCTTTACGACATTTTTTGGAGAAATTTTGTTTATTTTAAAGTCCATTGAGTTTCCAAGAATCATTACAGATATTTCATCACCTTGAGAAAGTGGAAGTCCTTTCAATCGGTTTTTTACAAAATCTGTAAATTCTTTGTCTACAGTTACTGAATCATTTACTGGCATCAAAACTACAGTTTTTGCAACTTTGGTAGTTACTTTTTTTATTTTTACAAAGTCGTTTAGTGCTGCACCTACATTTTTTCTTGTTTGACCATCAATTCTTACAACATCTGGATGCTTTTCATCTTCATCTGCAGGCCAAACAACTGCACAACTTGATTTTGATCCAGAGATTTCAATTACATCACCAGGTGTCACTTTGAGAAAATCCATTGCATCTGGACCAATTCTTGCACGCTTTTTTCCAACATCTCTTTGCTTTGCTTCACCTATTCGCATTTGTAAGGGCTCGTCTTTGCGTGCCATAGAAACACCTACTTTACATCCACTGACATTCTACTCATGTTCAAAACTTCGAATTCACTTACGCCCTCAACGGACCTTACTGAATTCTCTAGAGAGTCCATTTGTCCTTCCTTATCATCTAAAATGAATTCTCCTTTGATAAAGTGTAGACCAAAAGCTAATGGCTCTTTAGCATAATTTCTTAAAGCTATGCCATCTTTGAGGGCACCCTTTATCTTTTCTGCCAACTGATCTAAATCAACCTCGGTTCCAGTTGGAAGAATTTTGCAAATTAGTAGTAACTGTGCCATTTTTAAGGTCCCTTAAAGTTGCACGATTCACATGTATAGTTTCTAGCTGCTTCTCTGCAACTTTGACATCTCCAAATCAAAACTGAACCACAACTTGGACAGTCAAACTTTACACACTTATCATTTGGCATGATGTGTCTGTGACAGCAACTACATACCGGAAGTGAAATTGTAGAAGACATTAATCACGATGCTTTTCAGAGGGCATTTATATCTTCCTTGCAAAATTATGAACAGCTATGAGAGTAGTTTTTTTATTTCTCCGCCAATAATGGTTTGGGCAGTTTTAATTGATCCCTTCATTCCAAGTAGTTTTACAATAGAGCCTGTATGAAAATCAAAATCATCCTTTTCTGAAATGTCTTTGAGTATTTCTGGCGTGATTGATTCAAATAATTTGTTAATTGTTTGATTATCTAGTCTCTCAAGTAGCTTTCTTGCAAATGATTGCTTTTCAAATTCTTTTCCAAACTTTTTGTTCCAGTTTTTTTGATATTCATCAAGATCAGACTTTTTTCCAGAATCTAGATACTTTGCAATGGCTTGCCCTGCATAGATTCCAGCCATTCCACATGAAAAAATTCCTCCTGCTGTAGTTGGTTTTGATTGTCCTGC
>JBHIUX010000100.1:0-3868 GCA_042138065.1 Nitrosopumilaceae archaeon | reverse complement strand
GGCATCGTATACGTGTCGGTAATGTTTTCTATCCTTCTTATTTTTCCAGTAAATTTCTCCAAATCAAATGGATCTTCAAATGTTACTTTGACAAAAATGTCATATTTGCCCCATACTCCATTTACCTCCATGACTTCTGGTAGGCTTTTCAGATGTGTAATAATCTCTTTTTCAAAACCTGGGTTGCAGTTTAACAAAATGTAAGTTTCCATCTATTTCATTACGTGCTTTTTAGATATAACACATATGACTAAAAGTACACAAACCTTTCAAAAATTAATCTATCCAGAACGCACATGAAAATTTACACAACAATCACAATCGTTCATAATACATTCTTGATCAACTGTATGACCACAAATTCCACATTCACAATGAATTTTCATATTATGTATTAGCTCTTTTTGAGATATAACATATCCGTATTTTTGATACTAACTTTTCGAGGACATTCGTGATGGTTCGCCTGATTTGCTTGCATTAAATTGCTCCATAATCTCATCCTCGCTTAGTGCTGATTCTCCTTCAACTATCTCTTTTGATTGACTTTTTGCCTTTTTCTTCTTTGCCTGCTTGTCACTTAGCTTTGTATGAACGTCTAAATGATCATACAATTTTTCCTTTGTCTCAAGGATTTGTCCACAATAATAACACTGATGACTCATTATCTTTTCATTCCCACCTTACACAAACCAATTTTACAATTATGGCATACATAGTCATCGGCAGCATTTTGACATCCACAACTGCATGTACAGGTATAATCATTCATCATAAATCACGTCGAAGGTAGAGATTTACTTTTCTTTTCTTTTGCAATAATTTTTTTCAGCCTTTCGCTAAACGTCAATTCGACCATGAAAGATTTTCGCTTTTATCGTATTAGAACCCACTCTCACAAAATTTAACACTTGTTAGATTTACAACAATTTTTCAAACAAATTTTCACAAAACGTCTCATAAAGATTATTGATTAAAAAGCAATAATTGTTCTATGGCAGAGGCATCAATGTCAGTATATGGTGCAGCTATTGGTGTTGCAATTGCATTGGCGGTAGTATGCTTTGTATTGCGTGGTAAAGGACATCCTGAACCGTTAGACTAATCACTCTTTTAGTTTGCTCTCCTTAAAAACATCGGAACCATACCAGCAATATCTAAAGTAATCTATGCACCACTCATGAAACATTGGATCACTACTGTAAAACATTTCACTTAGATCCGATTCTCCTTCTGAATTTGGAAACAAAACACAGGCCTCTTTTTCATTTAAAATGACAACTGTTTGAACCACTTTTTTCATTTTTCTCTCTACAAGACCTTTTTTAATTAATTTATCAAACCCAAGTTTTTTTAGTAGTTCCTTTCTTCCTTGTGGAACAACTGCTGATTCAGAAAAAACATACATGAAGTGTACCCCTTTTTTTATCCTGCTCACAAGAGGTTCGATTAAATCCAATGGAACCTCTGATAAAACTTCGTAGATGAATTCGTCTGCGTTTTTGTAGATTGATTTCCATTTTTCTAGAACCTTGACAACTCCTTTGAGATGTTGACCCGATGCCAACTGTCCGGATCTCATCATGAATTTTGTTGGAATATCTGAAAACGTGTGATCCTCGAAATATTTTCTATTTTTAGAGAGAAAAACCAGGGAGGGTACCTGAGTACACATCGTTTTTCCAAAAGTAGTCAAAGAATACTTTCCATCCGTGTCTTTTTCAATCAATCCAGCTTCTTCAAGTCTTGTAAAGTTGCGATGAACTTCTTGCTTTGTTGCATCAAGTTCTTTGGCAACCTCAGTTGGAGTGCATTTGCTTACTAATAGTTTGAATAAAATGTGCAATCGCTGGGAGCTTGCTAATTCTAAAAAATTCTCAGATGCATTATCATAAAGATCATCCATAACTAGAATCGCCTAGTTAGGGTTAAAAAAATATGGCGTGGTTTACTGGACTAGCCCAGCAGTGACCACATAAGCGCCCACACCAGCTCCTACTGCAATGCCTAAACCCATAAAAAGAAGGTCAAAGGCAACAACTTTTCTGAAGGTGGCATGAACCATTTTGTTCCATATGCTTGTTTTCATGGTTATACTATAGAGTACGAGATTCATAGAATGTGGTAAACTCAAAAAATGACTGGTAAGCTGACTTGTTGACCCAGTCTAATATCATCAAAATTTCTACATGTGATATGAGAATAGAATCATGCAGAAAGTGTGGAAGTGAAAGAAAACCCATAGAGCAGAAAGAACTAGTCTGCCCTGTGTGTAGAAAACCAACAAAATTCGTTTGTACAGGATGCGAGGATCAAACTGAGATTCAATTTCACGTACACCTTGATGAGAAAAAAGTAGTTAAACCGCTTCCAATTATTGCAAAGACAAAATAATTAAAACCAGTTTTTAATTTTACCCATAACTGAAACTGCAATTATTACTATTCCTGCACCAATTAATCCAATTCCAATCCAGTAAGTGTCTGTTGATAAATTTTCACTTATACTTACCACCAGGCCTACTAGAAATACAATTATGCCGATCAAAATGGCAATTATTGACTTTAACATTTCATTTTTCCTAAAAATATATTCATTTTAACATATACCAGTGTTAATGTTGTATATTCTTTGTTAATATCATGTTTTCAAAAGTTAAGCTGTGAAAAAACTAACTAAAACAATTTAGTATCGATCAACGTGATTTTCAAAAAATCATTTGTAAACTTTTTGAACATAGATAGCTTGGAATTATACATGTCATAGATACAAAAATAATGTATTTACTAACTTTTGTATGGCTGTAAAAAGAAGAATAAAAAGAGCTGTAAAAAAAGCAAAACGAAGAACGAAAAGAGCTACCAGAAAAGCAAAACGATCAGCTGGAAAAGCACGACGTAAAGCAAAGAAAGGTGCACGAAAAGCAAAACGAGCCGGAGGTAAGGCAAAAAGAAAGGCACAAGCAGTAGCGAACAAAAGAAAACGTGAACTACAAAAGGCTCAAAACAAAATAAAAAGCGCTAAAAAAGCTATAAGGCAAGCAGAAAAATCTGCAAATAAAAAGAAGGCTGAATACAAACGTGCTCTTAAAAGAGCAGCAAGTATGTGATAAACCCTCTTTAATTTTATTTTTCATTAAACTTTGATTGGGTGTTTTATGCCTAAGCTAGCCCTTGCCTGGAAACATCACTATTGAAATTAAAAATTTCAAATTGGTCGTCAATTTACTAATAAAAGATACGGAGAACTTATCAATCATCCATATGTGTTATTTTGAAAAATACATTCTCGGATTGTTTTTTTCACTTTTGAATATTACTATTGATTTCTGATCAATATCTAAATTCAAAATAAAAAAAATCATTTACAATGATTATGAGGAAGAATCGACTTTTCATCCCAGCAATGTTTGCCATAATTGCAATTTTGTTTGCAGTACCAAATACAGGATTAGCTTTTGCAGATTCTGATACAAAAACAACTGTAAAGGTGGCTGATCATCTAAAAAACAATCCACTGGCACTCAAAATTATTGCAGAGATGGAAGCACAAAAGGCTCGATACAATCAACAACAAGAACAGCAAGAAGAGAAAAAAATACAACAAGACAGACTAGAACAACAAAGAAAGATCGCAAGTCAAAGTCTGCAGCAAGACCTAGAATCGATGCAAAAAAAATATGATGATTACACTCCAAAAAACGCTTTTGCAAGATTTGTTGCCAGCTTAGACCCAGCATACCATCCAATCTATTGGAGTCAGTTTGAGTACCTCAGTGCTAAAGTAAAACTTGCTAGCTCTGCAAGAGATGCTGTTTTAGAAAATGGTGGAACCTTTTTTGAAGGACAAAAAGAGTATTACAAATATG
>JBHIUX010000099.1:0-3944 GCA_042138065.1 Nitrosopumilaceae archaeon | reverse complement strand
CCATTGGTTCAAGAAGATCACTGGAACTTTTTTTGCAATAGAACAACCCTGTTCCCATTGGGCCACAAAGCCATTTGGAGCCATTAAAGGACATGAAATTACATTTTGTTGAATTTACATCAAAATCTCCAATGCAGCCAATTGTTTGTGCAGTATCTACAAAGTATGGGATGTTCTTTTTTTCTAAGATTTCGCCAACCTCTTCTACGGGAAGAATTGTGCCAGTGTTATACAAGGCGTGGCTTAGTGAAACAAGCTTTGTGTTATTATCAATCATTTTTTGAAGCTCATCCATACTAAAAAAACCTGATTCGTCTACGCTGAGACTTTTAATTTTAGTTTTATTTGCTAGTCTTAACCAAGGATAATAATTTGCGTGATGCTCATGTCCCATACCACGAATAATGATGTTAGAGTTTGAATCAAAGGATAATCCGTTTGCAACTGCGTTTACACCATCAGTTGTGCTTTGAGTTAGAATAATCTCTTCTGGTTGGCAGTGAACTAATTTTGCAATAATTTTTCGTGTATTTCGTAGTTTTTCAGTCACAAAAGGTTCAGAATCAATTGAATCTGGACCAACTGAATTGTAAGAGATCAGAAAGTCTGTCATTGCTTTAATGCTGGAATACGGGAGTAGGGAAACCGATGCGTTGTTGAGGTAAATTTTTCCGTCGTTTGGAAAATCATTTGAAATATCTTCATCTAAATTCATTCTTATATCAGCTAAAGGCTTGTTCAGTGTTGGATAAAAATCCTAATCAAAGTTCATTGACAGGAATTTCTGAAGCAAAAAAGTATTTGAATGAAAATACACTTACTGCAGTTTTATGCAGTAAACCATTTGCAAAGGCTGCTTTTTTTTGTAAGTTGATTGACGAAACAGACATTCCAGTAATTTATCTTGATTTTGATTTACTGTATAGTGGGTATGTAAAATCAGAAATGGTATCTAAAGATGAAAATGTTTCTCTATTTGCACCATCAAAGGATGATTGGACTCAGATTTTGCAGAAAATTTTGTTGATGATCTCAAGTCAGAAATCCATAGTAATCCTTGATTCTTTGAACGGTTTGTACAATTTGTTTGAGGGAAAAGACATTGGTAGAAAGATAAATGCATACATTATGTTGCTAGTGTTTGTGGCAAAAGGGTCTAGTTCTAGTGTTTTGTTTTCAAGCATGGCTAGAAAAAAAGACAGCGAAGGATGGGTGTTGTCTCCTACTGGTAGAAGAGTAATTGATACAAAGATGACAAAGATGTATCTGAAAAAATACAATTCTGAAATTACAGCTGAAGTAATTGGACATGATGAAGCCGTTGTAAATTCAATTAAAATAATTTAGTACCTGTTTTGCGATCAGAAAATCAAACACTGTTATAAAATTCTCAAACGCCGTTATAATCTCAGGTTTTTGGGTAAGTTATATTAAGTCCAGAAACGAAAAGAATTTCGTAATGCCAGTAGCAATTTTACCAGACATTAGCGAACAAATGTGCATTGGTTGCGCACTATGCGTAGAAATTTGCACATCTTTGGGACCTGATGTACTCAGAGTAAAACCTGTTGAAGGCTGGAAGAGAGGTAAAGCATTCGTATTTTATCCAGAAAGATGTATCTCAGACGGAGCATGCATCGGAGTTTGCCCAACAAAAGCAATCTTTTGGATGAGACCAATGGACTTTACTGTTGGACAACCAGTTCCACTCTACAAGAATTCAGTCTTCGTAAAAGGTTGGACTGAATTAGTCGACTAAAACAGTTCAATCAATTTTAATTTCTTTTTGAAATTTTCTAGAGAGGATACTATACTGGTGATGATTTTGGATTACGATATTGTGGAAGTGGTTTTCCTCTCATCATCAAAATTATTACAATAATTAACAATGCAGCTGGTATCACAATTATAAGAACTGCTACTTCATAATAGAGTTGAAAAGTTTGTTTTGGTTGAATTATTTTTGGTGGAACATATCCATCTTCTAGACTTTCGAAGACAATTGTACTAAACTGTACCGAACGCAGTGAAGGGTGCAATGGTTGAGATCTTGCTTCACTTTCAATTCCAGAAGTACCCCAGCTGATTACATTTTCAAATTTGATTTCAACAGGTCCTGGCTCTTCAAATACGAAGTTTCTATAATCTCCACCAACAGTTGTTATTCCCTCATCTCTAAAAATTTCCTTACCATTTTGTTTTATGATTATATCATAGCTCATTTTGTCTAGATTTGAATTGGTTAATGGATCATAAGTGTGATAGATGAATACAACTTTTTCATTTGTTTTGATAACGTTTGGCTCCCATGTCATGTCTAGCTCAACAATTCCATCAGCAGTATATGCAATTATTGGAAACCCTTCAATTTTGTTTCCAAAACCATCAACGGGATGATCTGGAATTGATGGATTAACAATTACTGCTGCTTCCATCCAGGGATGAATTACACAAAAATAAGGAAATGTGCCTTGCTCTGAAAAAGTAAATGACCATGATTCTCCTGGTGCAAATAGTTCACTTTGAAAGAGACCGTTTGGTGTTCCATAATCATCACTCATCCAACCAAATCTTCCAGAACCCTGACCACTAGTTACAGTGTGTGGCTCTCTGTCATTATTTTCCCAAGTAACAGTATCTCCTACCTCAATTGACATAAAGGCTGGGTCATACCATGCAGCTGCAGGAGTATTTAGTTCAGGATTATACGCTCCAAATGGAATAGAAACTGTAAATTCTTCTGCATAAGCAAATGGAAGAAGCGTTCCTAGTATAATTAAAAGAATGAGAAAGTGTTTCAATACAGATTATTTTGAAAACGAATTTTCATATAAACATAAGCCAAATTTCAAAAATAATTTTCAGCTGTGATAGGGCAGCTAAATACCAGAGTTGAGAATTACGAATTCTGTTAAATATTGATTTGCGTTTGAGGTTTTTAGAAGAGAAACAAACCGTTAACTCGGACTATGTGCCTCCTAGAACTTCATAGTGTTTCTCTTCCTTTACCCTTCTTGAAACAGTATAACCTGAAAAACCATACTCTTCTGAGACCAATCCGCTACCAATTTTGTGAAATTCGTATTCTTCAACACTTTTTGCGTTTTCTTGGAACTTTTCTCCTACAATCACTCCATTTGGTGGAGCTGAAGAATTAATTTTGGCGCATCTATTTACAGCAGCACCAAAGATATCATCAACTGCAGAGGTTGCAATTTTTGCTACTCTAACCTCGCCATATGTTGCACTAATCTTGTAATCGATAAATGGAAGCTTTGCCTTGTCCATTTGATCGTTTATTTTTTCATGCTCATCACTTAGAGCCATACAGCAATCAAGTACTCGTTTGAAGATTGTTTTGTCCTCTTCGATAGATTTAGGAAAATAAAACAAAAGTGCATCGCCAATGTTTTTTACTACGACTCCTTCAAATTTTCGAACAATTGCTGCAGCTGAATTTAGGAAAATTTCGTAAAATTGACTTGTTTGAGTGTCAGAAAGACTAGCAGTGATTTTTGTGGAATTGATTATGTCAATTAAACAGACACAATATTTTCCAGTAATGTCAGAAAACTGAAGCAAAATGTCTTGCTGTTGTCTGATGATTTCTTCTCTTTGTTTAATTGCAATTTCTGATTCCTGAAGTCTTTTTGCCATAGTATCAAAGGTGGTTGAAAGGGCGCCAATTTCATCACTAGTTTTGATATCAGTTCTGACCTCAAAATTACCTTGAGCAATCTCATTTGCAGCGTTTTTTAGCTTGATTAGTGGTCGTGAAATCTGCTTTGATAGCACAAATGCAACAGCTACCATTGCTGCAGTAATTGCTAATCCGGTTTGAAATATTCTATCTTGGAGAATTAAGATTGGTTGTACAGTTTCTGCCTCGTCAATTTCAGCTAATAGCACAAATCCTAGATCCTTTGCACAGTATGAGGAGCTAT
>JBHIUX010000098.1:0-3955 GCA_042138065.1 Nitrosopumilaceae archaeon | reverse complement strand
AAATTAAAAATGCCAGCACTATTGCTTCCCAAGAGCTCTCGCATCTTAGTAACACAACAGCGACGTCAGGTTTGACTTCCAAGTTCGGAAAGGGATTGGGTCGCACCCTAACGCTATGGCCGGCTTGAATGTTATTGTTCATATGGTATCTATTAACCTAACGCAATTTGCTCTGAATTTTTGTCCAAAGAGGTATAAAGCATATACCAACCGTATATCGTCATGACGCATCGTGTAGCAGTACTTGACAAGGAGCTTTGTCAGCCAAAAAAATGTGGTTTAGAGTGTATCAAATACTGTCCAGTGAACAAGTCTGGAGCGGATTGTATCATACTCAACGAGGAAATAAAAAAAGCGCAGATAGATGAAGACATTTGTAATGGTTGTGGAATTTGTGTAAAGGTTTGCCCCTTTGATGCAATTACAATCGTAAATTTAGCTACAGAGCTTGCAACTGACAAAGTTCACCAATATGGCATCAACTCTTTCAGATTATACAGGTTACCTACTCCAAAAAAAGGCGAAATTGTTGGATTGCTTGGAAGAAATGGTATGGGAAAAAGTACTGTTGTAAATATTCTTTCTGGAAACATCAAACCAAACTTGGGAAACTATACAGAACCTCCTGAATGGGATGAAATTCTCAAATATTATTCAGGGACTGAGCTAAAATCTCATTTTGAAAAAATCAAAGATGGTCAGATAAAGGCCTCTATAAAACCACAACAAGTACACCAAGTTGCTGATGCATTTGATGGAACAGGTAAGGAATTACTTGCGAAATATGATGAAAGAGGAGTTTCAGGCGAGCTAATCAAAGAACTAGGATTAGAAAATTCCATGGAGCAAAGCTTGAAGGAGCTTAGTGGTGGTGAGCTGCAACGATTAGCTGTTGCAGTTGCAGTTTCAAAGGACGCTGACTTTTACTTTTTTGATGAACCATCTTCTTACAATGATGTTTTTCAGAGAACAAGAGTAGCAAAAACAATTCAAAATTTAACAAAAATTGGAAAAACGGTGATGGTTGTTGAGCATGACCTGACACTGCTTGATTATCTTAGTGATTATATCGAAGTGCTCTATGGTGAACCAGCTGCATATGGAATTGTATCTAGTGTATTATCAACTAAAGTTGGAATCAATGTATTTTTGGATGGTTATCTTCCAAGTGAAAATGTAAGATTTAGAGATAAAAAATTTACATTTGATGTTTCGTCATCATCTGATGATTTTCTAGAGGGTGATGAAATAATTTCATATCCTGCATTAGAAAAAAAATATCCTTCTTTTTCAGTTTCAATTGAACCAGGTAGAGTGAGAAAAGGAGAAGTTGTAGGAATAATGGGTGCAAATGCACTTGGAAAAACTACAATGATGAAGATGATTGCAGGAGTTGAAACTCCTGATTCTGGGGAAATAGACAAGAAGGTAAAGATTGCATACAAACCACAATATCTTCAAAATGATATTGATGTAGAGGTAGTATCAGTACTTGACAAAGCAAATGAAGGTCAAATTGAAGGAAGTCAAGAGGAAGAACAAATTGTTGAACCTCTCAAAATAAAAAAACTATACAATAAATCAATCAAAAACTTGTCTGGAGGAGAATTGCAAAAGGTAGCAGTTGTTTCTTGTCTTTTGCAAAAAGTAGATCTTTATGCACTTGATGAACCTTCAGCATTTTTAGATGTAGAAGACAGAATCGCAGTTGCAAAGTTTGTTCAGAAATTTGTTCGCTCTTATGGAAAAGCAGCCATTGTGATTGATCATGACTTGCAACTAATGGATTTGGTGTCTGATACTATGGTAATTTTTGAAGGAACATCAGGTCTTGAAGGGCATGCAACATCTCCGCTTTCAAAAACTGAAGCGATGAATAGATTCTTGAGATCACTAGACATGTCATTTAGGAGAGATGAAAAAAGTCTCAGACCTCGTGTAAACAAGGTTGATAGTAGATTAGATAAGACTCAAAAAGAATCAGGAAATTTTTATTACAAAAAATAGAAAATGTCTGAATCAAAAGAAAGAAGCAAGTTTTGGTACATATTGCCAATTTTGTTTAGCATTTTTGGTGGAGTGATAGCATATTTTATAATCAGACAAGATGATCCTGGAAAAGCAAAGAACTGTTTATGGCTTGGAGTTATTTTGTTTGCAAGCTATATTGCATATTACGTTGTGTTTTCATTGATGATAGACATGTTTGAGTTTTCATAAAATGGCTACAGATTGGGGAGAAATTCTTATGATTGGCTCAATAATTGCAGCCGTAGCTATCTTTGTTGGATCCAGAATCTTTATGGCTTTTAGAAAATAATATCTTAAATTGGCAAATGAATCTCCAAAAAAGCTAGTACCAAAATTTTTTGATGAAACTGCAAACTCATATGACAAAATTGCTGTATGGTGCACATTCAGTAAGGACAGATATTGGAAAAATGAAATTGTTAAACATACTAGCGGAAAATCCATTTTAGATTTGGCCTGTGGAACTGGAATTTTAACAAGAAAAATTGCAGAAAAATTCCCTGATTCTAAAGTTATTGGTGTAGACATTACCCAGAGTTATCTTGAATTAGCAAAAAGAAATTCATCATGCAAAAATATCTCTTATGTTCTTCAAGATGCAGAAAATCTAAACCTTGATTCAAAATTTGATTGCATTACATCTTCATACATTCCTAAATATTGTGATGCAAAAATTCTTGTTAAGAAATGTATTGAGCATCTAAATCCAGGCGGAAAAATTATCTTACATGATTTCACTTATCCAAAAAACTTTCTTCATAGAAAACTTTGGGATTTTTATTTTGTTATACTGAATTTTGTTGGGTTGTTTATTCCAAGTTGGCGAGAAGCCTTTGAAAAACTTCCAAAACTGATAAGATCTAGTACTTGGGTAGACAGTTATTCAGATGCCATGAGAAAAAATGCTCTTGATGTTAAACAATATTCTCTTACTTATGATTCCTCAGCAATTTTGATTGGAACTAGTAAAATCTCAAAATAAAGAAAAGTATTGTTGCTGCAATCACTCCAAAAGTAATTGTTTTTAAAATAATCTCTTTTTTCTGGATTAAAGAAACATTTCCAAAACTTCTTTTGAGTTCTTTGTATCTTCTAGAATTAATTATCAAAACATAAGTTACAAGTGCAGAAATTATAGAAATCATTAATGCTTCAAGCGAAATAGAGTTTGTTTGAATTACAGAACCTGCAAAAACTGGCAATACGCCCCAAGATATTACAGTTGAAATATTATTATGAAATTTTCCACCAAATAATTCTAAATTATATGCAAAAAGAAAGAATCCTTCTGCAATGCCAATTGGAATCAAAAGTGGAGAATCTAAAAACGCATAGTATAATCCCAGAGTAAATGCAATTCCTAAAGCAACCATTGAAACAATCCATAGTTTTCGTTTTGGAAGATTGCCCCAAGGTTTTGTCTTTCCACCTACTGCATCAAGGCAGTGTGCAGCTACACCTACTGACAAAAAATATACGATGCAAATTGCTGCTAATCTATCTAATTCAAAACTACCCGAAAGAGAACCCCATGCAGCAAAACATGTTACAATGCTAGTGTATGGGAGAAATAAAATTCCTATACTAATTCTAAAGTTTCGTGAGCCAAATTTTGGGACAAACCATTCAGAAAGTCTATCAGTTTGCACAATAAGTTATGGAAATCGTTGTTTATATGATAACCAGTTTTTCAAGAAAATAGATTATTTAATAACAAAAAGACGAACCTAATTCATGAAGCGCTATCAAAAATTTATTAAAAAAGGAGTAAACGAACCATTATCCAAAGTTCCATTTCATACTAAAGCTCCAATCAAGCGTTTATCCATGCTAAGCAAAAAACTAATTCCAAAATCTAATACTCATGTCGCAGTTCATTTTGTAAATTCAAAGAAAAAAATTCCTGAATATAGTGTTCTTCATA
>JBHIUX010000097.1:0-3955 GCA_042138065.1 Nitrosopumilaceae archaeon | reverse complement strand
CGCCTCGACACGGCGGTGATCGTGAGTTCGAATCTCACTCGGCCCACTTTTTCCTTATTTTTATCAAACTAAAGAAAATTACAAAGAAGATTGGAAATCTTTTTCAATTAACGCCCAAGCGGTTTCAACTGTAATATTTCCCTCAACACTATATTGTACACTATCACCATCTACTATCATTTGATATACATCAGAGTTGGTCTCTGACATTACTAAGTTAAAGAAATTTTTTAATGGAATTTCGGCACCTGGATAAAATGCTGCTCTTCCTGGCATCGCAATGTCCTCCGTTGAATATTGTCCAACTCCAATATGTTCACCATTTGCATAAAGATCATAATTAATTATAGGCACGGTGAATGTTTTGTCACTTGGATTTTTTACAAGAAAAACAACTTGAAGTTTTGCACGATTTTCTACCGAGTTTACTTCAATAACTTCCACACTTTGTAATTTTATTTCAGTTGTTTCAATTTCAGGAACATCTAAACTTCCATAAAAAACAATTCCACCCATCAATGCTAACATTCCAGCAATTGCTGCATAAACTGTCATTTTACTCTGAAGACCCAAATCAAATATTCACATTATGTACAACTAAAAAACGTTATCAAGATCCAAATACATAATATTCGATTCAATCAAACCATGCACAATGAGTATGGAACAAGCCATAATCACATGGATTCATCTTGTTTCTGCAGCTGTATGGGTTGGCGGTTCATTATTTATTGGTGCAGTATTAGCACCACTTCTCAAAAAAATGTCAATGCCATTAGAAGAAAGAATTCAAATGATGGTACTAGTTGGAAGAAGATTTAACAAAATTGCTGTTCCCTCTCTTATAATTCTCATAGTCACAGGCATTTACAATTCTCAACAAGTTATAACTAATCCTGATAGTTTGCTTGCTACAAGTTATGGAAGTTTTCTTTTAGTAAAGATAATTCTTGTCATTGCTTTAATTATTGCTTTTATTGTTCATGTGAGAATAATTCGAAAAGAAGTTGAGCAAAAAATCCTCTCAAAAGAAATGACAGAAAAACAAATCCAAAAACTTAGAAAAAAAATAATCATTCTTGGTGAAATTATTGTTGTTATTTCTGTAGCCGTTTTATTCTTTGCAGCATTACTAGATACTGGTGTTTGAATTACCTGAAATTCTTAATTCATAGCCATCATCTAGCTTTCCTATACCATACTTGCAACCAGTTATTTTAGATGTAACATACAAGTTTGTTTCAAGATGTTTTGATATTTTTTGAACTCTAAAAATTGATAATTCCTTTGAAAGACTTGCGGGCAATACTAACATGTCAGCTAGATTATTATCTACCCCTAATTTACAAGTAAGAAAATTATTTGAAATATTTTCTGAAAATTTATCTTTTTTAGCGTCATATAGTCCATCTGAACCTATAATTGAATCAGAATCCTTACTAAAAATCAACATTGAACTTCCATGATCAATAGCAGTTTCCTCTTTTACATCTGTAAAAACTGAAAATCCTCTCGTTTCAGTTTCTTCTTTAGTATTTTCTATAGCATTCATAATAACCTCTTTAGATATTTTTGAAAAAGAACAGAATAATTTTGCCTCTTTTGTTTTCCTTTGTAGTAATTTTATTGGAATAATGTCTTTTGATGGAGAAACTTCAACATCTACAATCCCCCCGCCTTTTGGATAGTAACCTCTTTTTTTGATATTCATAGAAAATTTTATTCCTAAACGGGAATAAGCTTCTGCTAAAACATGCTTTGTATAGTTTCCAGTAGGGCTCCACAAAACATCTGTTCCGCCTGTTACTGAAAGTTTTAGTTTTTTTCCTGATATAGCTACTGCTGGAATTATCACCTGCAAAAGTAGAGAAATGCTTCCTGCGGTTCCAATATTTTCTTTAAGGGAACAATTTTCTACTTCGTGAGGAATAAATTTGATTGAGGTCGAACCAATCTTCAAACCTTCAACATCTGCATTACAAATTTTTGAAAGTAATTTTATTGAAGAAAGATGCTGAGCTCGTAGTCCAGGAATCTTACGATTTTTTCGTATATTTTCAATTTGAACAGGAATTTTTGTAATACACGACAAAGTAACCACACTTCTAATTATCTGACCACCTCCTTCTCCAAATGATCCATCAACTTTCAATATTTCCATGATTAATTCAAAACAAAGAAGTTTATGATAGTTTTTTAAAGAATTGCGATTGATTGCAAATAATGAATGGACTTTTAATTGGTCGGTTTCAACCTTTTCATTTAGGACATCTAGAAGCTCTAAAATTTGCATTATCTAAAGTTGAAAAATTATGGATTGGTATTGGAAGTTCAAATAAACCAAATCAAAAGCAAAATCCATTCTCTGCCGATGAAAGAAAACAAATGATTCTTTCTTCAATAGATGAATCAATTTCAAATAGAATAGAAATTTTCTATATCCCTGATCTAGAAAATCATGAAAAATGGATTGAAAATATAGATACAATTGTGCCCAAATTTGATGTAGTTTTTTCTAACGATGAGCTTACTCAATTCCTTTATTCAAAGCGTGGGATCAAAGTTATTTCTGTCCCATTTACAAACCGAGATATGTTATCAGGCACTAATATTAGAGACAAAATAAATTCCAATCAAAAATGGGAACATCTTGTTCCGAGAGGCACTAAAAACATTCTCAAAGAGATTAGTGCCAACGATCGTTTGAAGAGTCTTTAATTATAAATAAAGCCCTCAAAGAACTCCTGACAGGCGAAATTATTTGGAATATTTAGCAATGCTACCGGGTCCAACAAATGTTCCTGAACGAGTTATGAGGGCAATGCTTGCACACATTATTAATCACAGAAGTGATGATTTTGTTGAATTATACACTGAAGTTATTGAAAAAACCCAACAAGTTTTTCAAACACAAAACGATATTGTAGCCCTTTCTGCATCAGGAACTGGAGCAGTTGAAGCATCTGTTGTAAATTTAATTAAAAAAGGTGATAAAGTAATCATCCCAGTTAATGGAGAATTTAGTAGTAGATTATCTCAAATGATAGAGTGGCAAGGAGCCAATGTTGTAAAACTTGAAACTCCTCCAGGACAAAATGCTACACTAGATCAAATTAAAGAAGCCTTTGATAACAATAAAGATGTCAAAGCATTCTATGTTGTTCATAATGAAACTTCAACAGGAACTATGGTAAATTATCTTGATAAAATTTCTGATCTTACATCTAGAAATGATGCGTTCTATATTGTAGATTCTGTTTCACTTCTTGGAGGATCAGAATTACCAGTTGATAAATGGAATATTGATGTATGTATGACGGGCGCACAAAAAGCTTTAGCTGCCCCTCCAGGAATTTCTCCAATCTCAGTTAGTGCAAAAGCCAAAAAATACATGATAGAAAATCCGCCACCTACAATGTACTTCAATTTAGCAAGATACTTCAAGTATTATGAAGAATCAAAACATACTCCATTTACTCCTGCTTTACCATTATTGTATGCATATAGAGAGGCACTAAGGATGATTTTAGAAGAAGGACTAGAAGCACGATTCAAACGACATAAACTCTGTTCCGATGCATTATATGCAGGATTAAGTGCCATTGGTTTAACACCATTTGCAAAAGAAGAAGATCGTTCAACCTCTATCATTGCTTTGAATTATCTAGATGGTTTAGAAGATAAAACATTCAGAAATACACTTGCACAAAAATTCCGAGTACTAGTTGCAGGCGGATTTGGCAACTTGAAAGGAAAAGTTTTCAGAGTAGGATGCATGGGCGAAGTAAACAGATATCATGTAATGAGAACCATCTCAGCAATTTCTTCAACTCTTGCAATGATGGGCTATCAAACAAATGCACAAGAAGGACTAAAGACTGCCGAAGAAAAACTCAAAGCTCTCTAAATTCATGTTAACTTAATATTAGGAAATTCGAGAGCGTGTACATTGACT
>JBHIUX010000096.1:0-3958 GCA_042138065.1 Nitrosopumilaceae archaeon | reverse complement strand
ATCTATATAGATATGGAAAATACAGAAAATAAACCAACATTGCCAAAAGTTACTACAATAACGGCAGACAGTGACAAAAAAGAAGAACCTAAAAAAGAAGAACCTAAAAAAGAGGAAACCTCTTCTTAGGCTTTGATAATATTTTTCCTCCGAGCTAAAATATGAACGATTATACATGTACCTGCAACTGTGGTTGCGAAAATCCCTCTGGTGATTATATTTGCCATAATTGTAAAATTGGATTGTGCATTACTGGAATGAAAAAAGTGGTGATTGCATAAATGAAACCAAGACACAGGTTAGGATATTATTCAATTTATTTAACTGGTATTTGTGCGATAATTGGTCTCACGTGGGGATTCTATTTATGGAAATAAAGAAAAATTCTGCATATCTGTTAATTACATGCAACGTTGGCAAACTTGAAGAAGTAATGTCTCAAATTGAGCATCTAGACAACATCAAAGAAATTCAAAAAACCCATGGTGCATATGACATTATAGCAAAGGTTGAATCATCTACTCTGGATCATTTACAGAAATTCATTGTACAGAAAATTAGAACTCTAATCGATGTAAGAAGTGCAATGACATTAACCTGTAAACCAAATTTACAATAATTATGTACTTGAAATGTAAAAACTGTAAAAAACAATTTGAGTTATTTAATAGCGAATTTTGTTGTAGGGAATGCTTTGATGAATTTTATCTTAGTTCATACGCAAGATATTAGGTTCAAAATATGATGGAGTTTCTGTTACTAGTATGATAACTTGTTTGACTTGTAAAAAAGAACTAGAAAGTAAGAAAAAAGAATTTTGTAGTATTGAATGTGCAAGAAAATTTCTTGCATTTAAAGCAGAATAAATTCATTAGGTTTAAGACGGTCAGCGCTTCTAATAGGCATGGTTATTTCAGTTAATAGTATTAAAGAAACTTGCTCAAGATGTGGAAAACATGCTCTGATCACAGATGTTCAGACGAATGAGATTTTTTGTACCCATTGTGGTTTTGTATTATCTGAACGTGTAAACGACGCAGGTCCTGAATGGCGTTCATTTCAAGATGATGAAATTAACAAGGGAAGAACAGGCGATGGGACGTCTCTAGCAAGACATGATAGGGGCTTGTCAACGATAATCAATCAAACAAACAGAGATGTTTCTGGAAAACCGCTTTCATCTTCAATGAAAAAGACCATTGAGCGTCTAAGAATATGGGATAGCCGTAGTCAAAGTAAACCTATTGATCGAAACTTTAGACAAGCCTTCAGCGAACTTTCCAGACTAAAAGATAAACTAACCCTCTCTGATTCTGTAGTGGAAAAGGCTGCGTACATTTACAGAAAGGCTCTTGAGAAAAAATTAGTGCGTGGTAGATCGATTTCTACCATGATTGGTTCATCGTTATATGCGGCATGCCGTGAAGTTGAAACTCCAAGAACTCTTAAAGATATTTCAGAGGCAATGAATATTAAAAAAACTGATTTAGCTGCATGTTACAGAAAATTAGTAGTTGAATTAGACTTGAAGATTCCTGTAGTGGATTCGGTGCAAAACATTGCTAGAATTGCCAGCATAATAGGAATTTCTGAAAAAACAAAACGTCATGCAGTTGATATTCTTAAAAAAGCTGAAGAAAGTAAAATCTCAGCTGGAAAAAATCCAATGTCTCTAGCTGCCACCGCCTTGTATGTTTCCTGTCTCCACACAGGTGAGACTCATACACAACGAGATTTAGCAGAGGCTGCAAATATTACTGAAGTAACAATTAGAAATCGATACAAAGGACTTTTAGAAATGCTAAAAGTAGATCCATGACCAAATTCATGAAGCACTCTGGTTCTTATTAGGCGATACTCAACAGTCGGTGTTCACCCTTCCCCCTCACCTCATCATTGAATGAATCGGGGCTTGGCTTGGGCAAACAAAGATTGTTATTAACAAGTTATACGATAAAATTATGAAAGATGAAGAATTTTTTGAATTTGTAAAACACGATCTTAAAGGAATTAAAAGTGATTTGAGGGGGTTTTTAGAAGTTTATTATCCAATGTTAAGATCGTCATGGAATCCACAAAATGAATCCGATTTTATTATTGGTTGGCTTCTTGGAAGCAAGGAACAGGAATACTCTGCTGCATATTATCATAAAAACAATCAAAGATTGGGTCAAGAATCACTTTATCGATTACATCAAGAACTTACTCATTATAAACAACAAATACAGAAAGAAATAACAGCAAATTTAGAAGAAAAATCATCCGATTAGTTTCTAAACCAATAATGATTCGAGTTTCAATGGGAATACACTTTTTGATAATCTATACAGGATATTATCAGAATCTAACATAATTCCATAAATATAAGAACAAGTTAGTTTTGATATGTCAAGCATGAAATGCGTATCTTGTGGAATTGGATTCTTTTCACCTACCGGCTCAGACAAATGTTCCAGATGTGCGACCAAAGAATCACATGAGACAGAAGGAAGCGACCATTCCTGTGGTTGTGGCCATAGTCACTAAAGCCGTATTTTGATTTTTTATTAAATCACTATTATCATAGCTTAAAATTCTCTAATTCTTTTTTTACACCACTAAAATCAGAAGGAGATGTAATTAGTACATCCTCACACAAATCATGAACCTTTCTTACAAAATCCAAAAACCTATTCTGATAATTTGACCAATCAAGTTTAAGAAAATCAGCAGATTTTTGATTTTTCTTAGATGGATACAATAGAATTGGAATTATCTTAAAGCCTTGAGGTTTTAGATGATTAACAATTTTTGAAACCTGCTCTTCTGAACCAATTACCTGCGTGATAAATCCGGTTGGTTTAGCATCTATTTTTTTCTGAATTTTATCAAAATTAGGATTTGAAGGCAAAGACAAGAAAAGATCAATTCTGTCCCCGACTAATTCTTTCAAATGCTTTACAACTTGGCTAGGAATTAATCCCGAATTTTTAGGATTTTCAGGAGAAGGATCTCCTTGTAACACCAAAACACCATTCAACTTTAATTCAATAGCATCATTGACAATTTTTTCTATTTCAGAAAGTTCCTTGTCTCTAACTCGTAGACTGATTGTAATTTTCAAATTTGGAAAGTTTTTTCTAATTATCTCACTTGCTTTAATTGCTGAAACCCTCTTTGTCCCTAAAACTGAATCTGTGACATGAATACCATCACAAATTTGACTTATTTCAGATACTTTTTGCTTTAATTTTTCAAGTAAATCATTAAGCTCACCATCTGATAATTTAGGAGGATTCACTTCATATCGTACAGTCATGAAGATTTCTCAAATTAACTTGATTAAAACCTTAATGATAAATTCAATAATTGTTTAGTAATTTTAGTCAATAATGAATTTAGAAGAAATTCGTCCTTTACTTACTGGTGAATTATCTGCAGAACCAAATCATGATGGAACAAAACTTGCTTCCGTTCTAGTAGTGATTTATGGTGATGAACCAAAAGTAATAATGACAAAAAAATCCGAAATTCTGAAAATTCATGCAGGTGAAATTTCATTTCCTGGAGGAAAGTGGGAAAAACAAGACAGCGACCTATTGACTACTGCATTAAGGGAAACAAAAGAGGAAATTGATCTTGAAATAAAACCTGAGCAAGTAGTTGGACAGCTACATCCAGTTAGAACACTAAATTCAGGATTTACAATAACTCCATTTGTGGCAATAGTTGATAACGTTCCAAAACTAAAAGATAATTTTGAAGTAGAATCAATTCTTCGAATTCCACTTGAATCATTTCTTAAAACATTAGAAGCTGACCCAGACCCTAATCATCACTCTATTCAAGAAATGTATATTTTCAAATTTAATGAGCATACCGTTTGGGGAGCATCGGCTAGAATCTTAAAACAAATTGTGGATATCTTTAAAAAAAATAATCTAATCTGAGATTCATTTAAAAAGAGCTTGACTGGCCT
>JBHIUX010000095.1:2089-4030 GCA_042138065.1 Nitrosopumilaceae archaeon | reverse complement strand
TGTCAATTGACAAATCTTCATAGCAAATTGTTTTGTTCATGTAAAGCAAATTATCGTGAATTTGAACCAAACATTAACATCTGTCCTGTTTGTATTGGTCTTCCAGGTTCACTTCCTCGATTAAACAAAAAAGCAGTTGAAAAAGCAACAATGATTGCTATAGCACTAAATTGCAATACTCCGGAAAAACTCGCATTCTTTAGAAAAAATTATTTTTATCCCGACCTGCCGAAAAACTTCCAAATAACTCAACTTAATGTCTATGGCGAACATAGCATTGGACAAAATGGAAAAATTCTTGTGGAAGATAAGGAAATAAGGATACGACGAATTCAATTAGAAGAAGATCCTGGACGATTAATTTATGAAGGAACTTCTGAAAAAACTCAAATCACTTTGGTTGACTATAATCGTGCTGGTACTCCACTAGTTGAAATTGTAACTGAACCAGATTTTGAGAATGAGCGACAAGTTAGATTATTCTTGAATATTTTATCTGATTTACTTGAAAATCTTGACGTATCAAATCCATCTCTTGAAGGTGCAATGAGGGCAGATGGAAATATTTCAATTAAAGGAGGTAACAAAGTTGAAATCAAAAATGTAAACTCTTTTCATGATTTAGAAAAGGCATTGCATTTTGAAATTACTAGACAAGAGAGCTTAGTATCAAGAAATATTCCAATTGAACAAGAAACTAGACATTGGGATGATAGAAGAAAAATTACAGTATCTGCAAGAAGCAAAGAAGGTGAAGAAGATTATAGATACTTCCTAGAGGGTGACATCCCGTTTATTTTGATTGATTCACAAACATTAAGCAAATTAAAAGTGAATATGCCTGAAAGCATTAGCTCTAAAAAAGAAAGATACATTTCAAAATATAATATACCACCACAAGTTGCAGAAGTTTTATCTTCTGACAAATTTTATTCTGACATGTTTGAGCTGGCTCATAATGAAACAAACGCAAAAGATGTTGCTAATATCATAACTACTGATTTAATGGGATTGGTTGATACTGATGAAAAACGTGAAAAATCAAAAATAACTCCTCAACATTTGACCGAAATTGTAGATGCCATAAAAACTAACAAAATTACAAGAACTTCTGCAAAAAATGCACTTTTTGAGATTGTAAAAACTGGAAAATCACTTTCTGAGATAGTTTCTGAACTTGATTTGGGTCATGTATCTGATGAATCTGAATTAACAAGAATTATTGATGAAGTTCTCTCCATAGAGAAAAAAGCAGTAGACGAAGCAAAAACAAATCCTCAAACCATTAATTTTCTAGTAGGAAAAGTAATGCAGAAAACAAAAGGAAAAGCTGATCCTGCTCTGACCCTAGATATAATTAAGAAAAAACTTTCTTCGTAAAGTAAGGTCCATTTTTGTTTTTTCCATAAGGAATAAATTAAAAATTATTCATTAATTATTTTTCTAGTGCTTTCTTTAATGTGGAATACTCTTTTACAGTAATTTCACCATGTGCTAATCTATTTTTTATCACATCTTCTGGTCTATTCCAATGAAGTGCACTAAACATTTTCTTTTTTATTGATTCACGATTCTGCTTTATGTTGTCAGAGTTTGTATCCACCTTTCTTTTAATTCCATAAATTGCACCAAATAATATTCCTAAACCTCCTAGCGAAAGTCCTAACAATGCAATTTCATTAGTTTCTGAATTATTTCCTGCTAAAGGAGTAGCAACCGTTTGGGCTGCCTCTGCTTCTGGAATAACTTCATCAGGAATTACATTTTCCAAGTTTTCTTTTACAGTTTCTGATACTGATGAAGCTTTCTTTAATCCTACGGCCTCTTCAATTGTTAATCCTGGATAGTTATTGTCAAACCATTCTTTGTAAGCTGGTTCATTATAGTATCTATCAAGATAGTATTGTGGATCCTTTGTAGGATCTACAAAATTTGCAAGTG
>JBHIUX010000095.1:0-1989 GCA_042138065.1 Nitrosopumilaceae archaeon | reverse complement strand
CAGGAATTATTGTAGAAACTAGTAAAAGCATCATTATTGATATTGTTGGAGCTTTTCCCAACTTACTCATAAAGCAATTTTTGCAGTTTTCATAATTAAGACGTACGAATCAAATTTCCATGTTTTTGAATAGTAATTTTTAAAAACTATTGGGAATTTTCAAATAATTCTGCTTTTTTCCAAATCAAATTGAATAGCATTTTCATTGAATTTAACATGGTTTTTGAATCAGTCCAGACTGCCATCATCTCTGCATTTTCATTATTTTTAATAAAGAAAAATATCTCTTCACAGTCTTTTATTAAAAACCATAAATTCTCCCCAAGTGTATCTTCAAATTTTTTGATGCATTTTGAAGGCAATTCATCAACTATGAATGGCGCATTGTTGTTAGTTGACATTAGGATTTTTAGATTGTTGTTTGTATCTTTTAATGAATCAATAAAGTCAGTATGATAAAATTTCATAAAATCTTTCTCAGATCCTAAAAGCATAACATCTTTTTTTGCAGAATTTACCAATTGATTTAGCTTTCCTACGATGGAAACTTTGCCTTGAACTATCTGGAATCTATTTTCTTTTATTAATGCCTCATCAGTTTCAGTATCTGGAATCATATTCCATTGTGAAATCATGTATAGCGTCTGTTTTTCTAATTCATCTATTCGTGTTCTTTCATTGCTTACTAGAATGTTTATTGCTTTATCAAATGGAACTGCCTGAAATTTTGTTGGTTTTCCAAATGTTGCAATAGTAATTCCTTTGCTCTGAAGACCATTAAGAAGATGATAAGTTTCAGTTCTTGGAATTTTTAGACTCTTTGAAATCTCAGGAGCTGACTTTGATGTGTTTTTACTCAAAAATAGATAAACTCTAGCTTGGTTTTGTGTAAGCCCAAATTCTAACAAACTTGTAAGAAGACCATCATATGGTGTCTCTCCTTCAGGTAGAATGTCTGATTTTAGAGTAGGTTTTGTCATTTCCATGTGATACAAAAATGTTAATTGTATTCATAAGAACCAGTATGTATTGTCACGAGACAGATCTGTTCAAGGCTATCGTGTCATATTTTGATTAATAGATTAATTGCTTAACTGATTAAACCCCGATTCCAAGAAAATTCATGAGTATGTCGCCATAAACTAATTGGATAATAAAGCCGCCTGTTATCAATAATATGTACGGAATTCCTGGAGTAATCCAAGTATTTTTGCTAGTACAAAATTCCGTTGTTTCTGCATTGTGAAATGCAATACTTAGTTTTTTCTTTCCCCCTTCGGTTTTTTCTATTGCAAAACCATAATTGGGATCTTTTGCCCTATATCCAATAATCATAGCTAACAATTTTTTTGATTTTGTTTCATTAAATCCTTCAAAAATATTTTCATTTTTTAAAATTGAAATCACGTTTCTAATCACATTTACCAATAATGGGAATACAAAAAGCATTGCACCATTAGAGATGGTGGTCAGGGGGCTTATTGGGCCATCCGTTAATGATACCATTGGTGCAAGAGCTGCCAAAACAATTAATGCAAATGCATCTGCTCCTCCAAACATTCCAGTTCTCCAAAGAAATATTGCAAATGGTGCCACAATCATTGAAATTAGAATTGATGTTGCCGATTCTGAGAAATTAGGATCTAACACAAGTAAAACTACCGCCAATGTGCCAAACCCTATCCACAAAATGTCATGAATTTCTCTTTTCCAAATGTCATAAAATGAAGCAATTCCTAACATTACAACTGCTGAAAGTATACGAATATATTCAAATTCTAAAAGGAATTCACTCATGACCTCATTCTCCTATTTTGTTTTTTTCTATTTGATTAAAGAGGTAAAGCATGTTTCTCACGCGACCACAAATTTTTAAATAGAATCACCTAGTCACGTTCTCGTATTTCTGCGACACGCTCTTTAATCTCTTCAAATTTTTCTGACAATCCGCCTATGGGTAATCGTTCTGAAATCTCTTCAAGTCTATTT
>JBHIUX010000094.1:0-4129 GCA_042138065.1 Nitrosopumilaceae archaeon | reverse complement strand
TCTGTTAATGTTGTAAATGGATTAATCAATGAAATCAAAGGTTTGCGTCCAATCTACTTGGGACCTGGAGCATTGTCCTATATGGCAGAAATTGCAACACCGATGCTGCTTAATGCAATGATCAAAAACAAGCTAAAGAATCCTGGAATAAAGATAGCATAAAATTTTTTGAAAAAATAACATGAGTCCAGTATATCGTCGACGTGGAAAAAATTGGTATACTGCAATGGGAGCTTTGTTCATAATAATGGCAGCAATTGTTCTTGTGCGGCAAATCATTTTATGGAGCCCTGATTTTGTGATTCAGTTTATGTTCAATTCTGAATTAACAAATGAAAAAATATCACTAGGGATGATAGTATTTGGAGTTTTTTTAATTATAATGGGATTTAGAAAAGAACATGACGAGCCAAGATAATTTTTTAAAAACACAAAAAATCTTGCGACTTGCAACAATTGACCAAAAAGGAGCGCCACACATTGTTCCTGTATGGTATTTGTATAGTCAGAAAAAATTCTATGTCGGAACTAACACTAGGACTGAAAAAGCAAAAAACCTGAAAAAAAACAAACGTGTTAGTTTCTGTGTCGATGTTGGAGTGCATTCTCCAAAAATTTATGGTGTGATGGGAAAAGGTAATGCTAAATTGATTCTAGATAAAAATAAAGTATCAAGTATTGCAAAAAAAATTTTAAGGCGATATTTTCGAACTCTGGAAAATAAATCTGCAATAGAACTGTTAGAAGATACTGATTGTATTATAGAAATTTCTCCAAAAAAATTATCAGCTTGGAAATATTAGCTCATAAATTCTTCAATTTTATCTAGCGCAGAATCTAGTGTTTCTAAGCTTGGCAAAAATACCAGCCTAAAGTGGCCACTTCCATATTTTGTTCCAAAGCCAGAACCATGAACAGTCAAAACACCTTTTTCTTCTAGTAATTTTAGAACAAACTCTTCATCAGAAGAATACCTGTTGTTCTCAATTTTTGGAAAGGCATAGAATGCACCCTTTGGGTTAGGACATGACAGACCTTGAATGGAATTTAGTCTTTTTACAACCAAGTCTCTTCTCTTTTTTAGCTCTGATACAAATTCAGAGATGTATCCTTGTGGTCCACGCAGTGACTCTAGTGCAGCATGCTGGAACGGTAGATTTGATGCAATTCTAACTCTGGCTAGCTTTGGCAAATTTTCTTTGATTTCATCTAGTTTTGATGATTTGTTAAATGCAAGATATCCAAGACGCCAACCTGTCATCAAATGTACTTTGGAAAAACCATTTAGAACAATTACAGGAGAATCGCCAGCTACCTTTCCAATTCCTGTAAATTTTTCATCATATACTATTTGATCATAAATTTCATCACAAATAATGTAGAGATTGTGCTCATTTGCGATATCAACTAATTCTTTAAGAGAATTTTCATTGAATACAACTCCTGTTGGATTGTTTGGACTGATAAGACAAATCGCTACAGTTTTTGATGTAATTTTTGAGCGAATATCATTAATGTCCGGTGTTGAATTATCCAAGTCTACTGCAAATTCAACTGGCACTCCACCACGCAGTCTTACGTAGGAGGCGTATGGTGGATAGTATGGCCCTGGAAGCAGAACCTCGTCTCCTTCTTCAACAATTGAAGAAATCACCATGTCTAATCCCTCAGAGACTCCATTTGTAACTAAAACATCGTCTGCATCAATGTCTAGTCCTTTTTTGTTTTCTTTTTTTGCAATTTCATCTCTAAGTTCTGAAATTCCTTCTGATGGAGAATAATAATTTTCACCATCCTTGACAGCTTTGATTAGAGCTTCTTTGACATTTTCTGGTGGTTGAAAACCATAGAAAACAGGATCACCTATGTTTAGATATTGTACTTTTTTTCCTAGTTTCTCTTGTTTTTTTGCAGCAACAACAATATCTCTAATTGCATACTCTACTCCTGATACTTTTTTTGAAACTTTCAAAGTAACTAGAAGACATTTTAGCCCGTTAAATTCTTACTTTTTTGGACTCGTAGCACAGTCAGGATAGTGCGGGCGGCTTCGGACCGCCAGGTCGAGGGATCGAAGCCCTCCGAGCCCTCTAATCAAATTCTGTTTATCTGACGTTATTTATCATAGAAAATCTAATTTTGAGTGATGAAGATGTTATCACTATTCAAAATTGGTTTGATTTTGAGCGTGATTGGTGTTGTTTTTGTTGGATATGGATTCTATGGGGGAGAAAAAAATTCTCAAACTATTCTTCTAAACCCTGAACAAACTAACTCTATTGATTTGAGATTGCAAGACTCTGGAATTGGTTTTTACAAAATTTCTGTTCCTGATTTGGGAGATTCTGTGTTTATTCAAATTGTTGATTCTCATCATAATGTTTTAGTCGATAAGAAAATTCAAACAAAGACTGCTGTGAATTATTTTGATTTTGAAAACTCTGATGTTTATACTCTGAGAGCTACAAATCTTTCAGATCATCAAATATCTGTGCAGGTTGAATTTGGCGATACCAACGTTTCAGAAATGAGATATCCTGGAATTGTTTTGTTTTTTGGTGTGGTTTTAGTGATTGCTTCATCCTATAGACGACTAAAAAATTACAAAATTGCACAGCCAGATGAGAACATTTCATAGAATGGAAGACAGAGAACAGTTCCGCCTGCTAGTAGTGATAGGTTAAAGCCAAGCCAGCTAATTGCTAAAATTAATGCCATTATTGAGAATGGAACAAGTTTTTTGAGTTTTTTATTATTTGATGATTTTATTATTAAAAATCCTCCAAGGGAGCAAAGTACTAATCCAAATTCTAGAGGTTGGTGCGATAGAGATACCAGTCCATCTATTCCAAAAACATCATGAGATATTGAATCACCAATGCCAGAAATTATTTGAATTACAGAGCCAATAACTACTATTTTTATTCCCTTTTGTAGATTCTTGTCTGCAAGTTTTTTGATTATAAGCAGTGAACCGAGAATAGCTGCACTAGCTGTCATTGCAACACCACTATACACTGCAACATGCTGTATTGTCCAGAAAAATTCTGGTTCTTCTCTAATGTGAGATAATGCATCCCATATTCCACCTGAAATCATTACAACTGTTCCAAAAATTGCAAAAATGGAAATTAGCGCAACTAGTAATCTTGGATTAAAGGTTTGAGATAATTTTTGAATTATTGTTACTGCTGACATTTATCTCACTAATTTTGTATTATTGTCTTTATTCAAATAAAAGACTTAGAACTTTTTACCAAGCAAATAAAATCATTAACTATATTAGATAAGCACTCTCAGAAAAATTATGAGTCCTGGAATTGGATTAATGAAAAGGAGGCTAGAAAAAGAAAAAGATGCAATAGCGCTAGCCATTTCAGGCATTGCAAAAAAATATGATGTTGCAGCTGATCAAATAAAGACGCTGGAAACAAAATATGACGATAATGCTGGAGATTGGTATGTTGCACTTGGCTGGGAGAAAAAGCGTGCAATAGTAAAGATGGACTCTGTTCAGGGAACCATAACCGAAATTAAAGAAATTTAATCATCAATTATCTTTGTGAGTGTTATATGATAAATGCAATAGTTGTTGGTGGCTCTAGGGGAATTGGCAAAGCAATCAGTGATGGATTAAAATCAATTGGATGCGATGTTGTTGCTACCTCAAAAAATGAGCTTGATACTTCGGACTTGGATAGTGTGAGAAAATTCATTGAAAACAACAAGAAAACAGATATTCTTGTGCTCAATACTGGAGGTCCCCCTGCAAAGGAATTTGATTCAGTAACTGAGGAGGAATGGCAGAAATATCATAACCAGTTGTTTTTGGGATTTTGCTTGCTTTTGCAAAAAATTTCAATAAATGATGGTGGATATGTTTTTTTGATTTCATCTAGTGTGATTAAAGAGCCAAACCCTAAACTGGTGATATCAAGTGCATATCGTTCTGCCTTTTCAAGTGTTTTTAAGATTCAAAGCAAAAAATTTGCAGAGCGAAACATTAGCTGTGTGAACATTGCGCCAGGTCCCATCAACACAGACAGAACTAGAGAACTGTTTGAAAATGTTAAGGAATTTGAGAAAACACTTCCTATGAAAAGACTTGGAGAGCCACAAGAGATTGGAA
>JBHIUX010000093.1:0-4139 GCA_042138065.1 Nitrosopumilaceae archaeon | reverse complement strand
TACCAGAAATAACCACTCATTCCTGGAAATGGCTTTATGTAAAAATCATCAAATGGAACCTTGTCTTTGTATTCAATTTTGTATTCATATGTTGGCAAGAAAAAATCTCGCTCAAGCTTTGGCAGATACATTCTATGAAAGCCTGTACAATCTACAATGATGTCAAATTCTTTTTCTAAATCTTCTAGTTTTGGTGCAACTCCATAGTGAACTGTGCAATCTTTAATGAAATCCTTGATTAGGCCAAGTTTGTTGTATGTACATAAACCATGCAATCCAATCTGGAATCGTTCTTGGTTATTCATATCCACATTCATGGCCTTTCCGTCATGGATTACATATTTTGAAAAATCAACTCCTACTTTGTTACATAACTCTGTCATTGTTTTTCTGATTGTTCCCCAAGCACAGATAGAATCGTGTTTTGTTTCAAGCATTCTCTCAAATCCAATAACCTCGTGATCGTTTTTGAGCCGTGCCATTAGATAGGAACCTGCAACGCCCATTCCACAAACTGCAATCTTCATTTGATTTTTCGTCTGGTGTGACCTAATAAATACAATGTTTCAGGAATTGGCATTAAGCAAACAGCTAACAAATAATCATTGCAGCTTACAATAAGTTATCATCATTGCAAGTATAATAGAACATGTGAAGCCAGAAACCACTGTTTGGCAAAAAACAGTCCACGCATCATTTAGGAAGGTCGTTTCTTTTGACCTTCTCTTCTTAGGGTTGGGCATTCCAATTGGTGCAGGGATTCTAGCTGCAATCCTAGGTCTGTAGGATTGCAGTTTTTTCTTTTTTTCTTTGTAAGATCAAAATCATACAATTTATGAAATTTTTGAGGTTAAACTAACAGTTATTCCAAAATGATTACATACAGACACTATTGTAGAAAAATGAGTTGATGTTTCTAGAAACTGGCATGAAGACAAGTTATGGAGTTTTTCTAGTTGGGATTATAGTATCAATCGTTCTAGGAATGATGGTTTCCTCCCATTTAGGACATTCTGAGCACTTGATGTATGGTCTAATAAGCGATGATGTTTTTGACAAATTAATCTCGTTATACTTTTTCATTGTTTTAATTACGTTCTTCTTTGGTGGAGTTTTATTCTTATTTGAAAAGGGAATGCAGGAAAATCCATTAGAAAAAGAACAGCGAATAATGTATCCAAAAACCAAAAAACGATTAACTAGAAGCAATCCAACTATGTGATTATTCTTCTTTCATTAGGGTAATTGTGCTTCGAATTTTTTTTATAGATTTAACTTTCCAGGATATGGTTTCTCGCAACTCTACTGGACTTTTTGCCTCCACCTTAACTAACAGGTCATAGGCACCATGCACCTTATCAACAAAGACAACCTCGTCTAGTTCTTTTAGAGATTCTGAAATCTCTTCTTCAGCTCCAAGCTCACAATTTATCATAACATAGGCTACTGCCATTCAAAACCCTCTTGACGTTATTTGATATAGATATTTCCTATTCTTTTTAGATTAAATCCAAGATTATTCTAATAGAATTAATGCAGCCATTATTCCAACTCTCCACTCGATCCTATGAGAAAGAGATCATTTTAGTGAAAAAGGCAATGGATGCACTTGAGAAAAAATGCAAGGTCAAAAATGGATATACCCTTGGGGAACGCTTTGAAAAGGCTGGATGGAGCTTTTTTAATTTGCAGCTAAGCGCAGAAATGTTTAGCATAATTGAGAAATCTGGTATGATGGAGGGCGCGCTTGGGTATAGGATTGGCGAGCAGATAAAGAACTTTGTTGGGCATTATCTGGAATCGTTTGGGAGTAATGTTAGGATAAAAAGAATTGATTATTGAGAACACAGAAAAATAATTTTATTACTTTGTATAGTAAAAGAGCATGAAGATTCACACAAAGCAGTTATTCAATTACTTGGAGAAAAAAGGACTGAAACTTGATGACAAGATGAAATCTGAAATCATAGAGTTGATCTATTTTGGAAAAAATGATTCAGGAAAATACGTTCCAAAAGAAGAAGAGATTGGCGGATAAAACTTTAGATTAATTCTCGTCCTATTCGTTTTCTGGAATCACATTCAAGGTCATAGTGGATTTTATGGTTTTTAGCTTTCGAATTTTTTGTGAAATAATTCCTGAAATATCATTGTATGTAGGGGCAGCAACCTTGCAAATAATTTCAAAAGGGCCTAAAATAATGTCTCCATCAATGACCTCTGGTATTTTACTCATAGATTCTAGAACATTTAGCTTTTCGTCTTGCCAACAATTAATCATGACATATGCAGTTGCCATGTGGCTTTCCACAACATCTTTTTCTGCGGGCTTGAGTTTTTTTTCAAAGTGATCCTTGCCATCTGTTTGAAGTGTCAGAGTAGCGCGAATTTTTTTAAGTTGCCTTATTTTTTTTGAAATGTCTTGGTTTAGCTCAAAGTCACTTTCTGATTCTAGCTTTGCCAGAACATCATATGATCCAAGTGTTCCATGTGCTTCCTTTACTGTTGGTATGTGTTTTAGATTTGAAATTACATTAACATCTGCACCTGTTTCGCAGCTAATCAGCACATACGCCTTTGCCATGTTATACCTATACTGTGGATTTTGAATATTTAAGAAACATCTGCGATTTTTGATTTGACCTTTTCCAATATCTCGTCAGGAATTTCTGTCATATTGTGAGTATCTTTTGCATGCTCTGCTATTTTTTTGAATAACTCCTCTTCATTTTCAGCACTAGTCGACCATGCACACCCTTCAACTACATCTCCACAAGCGAATTTTTTTGCCATGAATAGGATAGCGGTGTTGTTTTACATAAACTGGATCATCTTAATCAACAAGATTTACGTAATTAACTGGATTGGGAAAATCAAGCAAAGCAGACAAGGTTGCCGCAATAGTCATTGTAGTAATTTTGGTTATAGTTGGTATTGCAGTTTTTCAGCCATCACAGGTGCCTGATCCGATAAGAGAAAAAATTTCAGAATCAGCTGATGTGATAGACCAATCAATTCAATCCACCATCCCTAGAGCATCTGATGAGCAAACAAAATCACAAAGCTGTGACCCAGCATATCCTTCAGTGTGCATTCGTCCATACCCGCCAGACTTGGATTGCGACGAGATAGAGTATAGTGATTTTAAGGTTCCAGGAATTGACCCACATGGATTCGATTCAGACAAAGACGGAATTGGTTGCGAATCTTAATTTTTTAGATTAATTTTCTAACCTGTTTTTTAACACGTGAAACTTTTGTTTTTGTCCAAATGCAAACAACAATGATTTTAACTTATTACTGATTGCCTATCATATCATGCCTGAAATTTCTCAGAAAAATATGCTTGCCACACTTGTGTTGGATTTTAAGGTAGAGCCAGACAAAATCCAACAGCTATCAAAAATTGTGCAAATAAACATTGAAGAGGTAATGTCAAAAAAACCAGGCTTTGTTTCAGCAAGCCTGCATGAAAGCTCAGACGGAACCAGGTTTGTAAATTATTCTCAGTGGAAAAGCCGCCAATCATATGAAACTGCATTAAGTTTTCTAACAAAAGATGAGGTTTCTCTTGGGGAAAAGTTGCTGGAACTTGGAGATATGAACTGGAATTTTTATGATATAGTGTCATCTGTTGGAAAAACCCCATCAGAGATTTCATCAGAACGTGCTTTTCCGACTGGAATAAACATCATTACCGTGTCTACTGAAAATTGTAAAAAACTAATCGAATCACTAACAGAGTATGCAAACAATGTTTTAAAAAAACAGGACGGATTTGTTTCAGCAAACATTCACAAAAGCCTTGATGCAAAACGAGTTATCAACTACGTCCAGTGGAAATCTTTTGATGGCCTGACATCTCTTTTTAGTGACGGAGAGGCACAACCGTATTTTAAATCTTGGAAGGAGATTTCAAACCCTGCTTGGAATCTTTTCAAGGTTGTCTACACAACATAATTTTAGAAATTGTTGTTCACTAATTTTTTAAAATAAGAAAGGAAGCTAACATATGGGCGCTGAATAACCGAAACCTATCAATGGAACTGGGCAGATGCTAGCTTCCGTTTTTAATTATGAAATTATCAGATAAAAACACCAGATGGTTTGAATTGAACACTTTGTCTTTTTTAAATTCA
>JBHIUX010000092.1:0-4145 GCA_042138065.1 Nitrosopumilaceae archaeon | reverse complement strand
TATTTTGATTAACGAATTCAGGAACACTAAAAATTATTTCAGGTTTTTTATCATCACGTGAAATTGTCGTAAATTTTGCTGCTATTGTAACTGGTTCAGTTGTGGAATTTCCAGCAAACAGACCTGAATGAAGTAACATACTATAGGTTCCTGTTTGATTAATTGGTACATTCAAAACAGTAGATGTATCATCTTTGTTTTTTACTGGAAAAAATCCTCCACCCTGACTAAATGGCGAGGTTCCAAGCCAGTCTAAGGATGGCCATCCCATAAAATGACCAAATACGCCTGATGGGACATTTGTTTGAACAATTTTTCCATTTGGATCCACTACAAAAACTGAAAAGTGTGAATCTTTTTCTTCCCACGATACATCAATTAATGCAGTATTAATTGTTGGATCCTCAATATCAAAATAATATTGTCTCCAATCACCAGCCATGTATCTATTAATCATGTCAAACGCTCCTTTCACATAGCCGTTTCCAAATAGAACATCTTCACTTTGTTTACCGTTAACTAAAACAACAGTATCTTTCTCATCAATTTTTTTTGTTACTGCAAAAGAAACAGGTACGTTAGCTGTATGCTGTTCTCCTTCAAATGTTAAAAATCCTTGATATACACCAGATTGGTAATTTACTGGAACAATAATTGTTGCTTTAATTTCAGAGAAACTTTTGGGAGGGACGGTTATACTTTCTTCATTTACCCAAACCACATCCCATTTTTCTTTGTTGTAGTAACTGGCTGACAAAGTATAATCCATAGAAGTTGAATTTAATTTTGTTTCACCAGTCCAATAAGAAAATCTAATTGGAACAGGATATACTCCAATTAGGGGTACATTTTCAAATTTTTCGTTTGGTTCAGTTACTCTAAGTTCTTGAACTGTTCCCCACGAACCACCACGATTAACCATAGATAATTCATCGCTTGAAATATCATTGTCTTCATTTTTATCATTCCAATCATAAAGATAAAGAGAAGAAATTTTCAAATCATTTGCAAAAATATCGTCAGTTTTGTTTAGGAATGTGTCAAATGGAAAATTAACATTAAGTATCATCAATGAAGCGTCTAATGGAATTGGGTTTGATTCATCAAAAAGTGATTCAAGAGTTTTGTGTTCTTTAACATCAGAGAGTCTGATATAATTTGGTGCATAAGTACCTGTGTCATTTAAAATTGGATCCTGCTGTTGGATTTCAGTAATTCCATTAAATTCAGTTTTTTGAATTAATTCTAATTTTTGTGGAATGATTGTAATTTCTAGTGGCTGTGACGAGGGGTTTTCTATTGTAAATGTAGCAGTACTTCTTTCTCCAGGAGATAGCTGACCACCAAACCAACTTGAATGAGAAAGTTTGTTGTCTGGCAGTTCAAAGTTTTCAAATCCAAAAGCAGTAGAATTTAGTTTTTCAAATGGACCATCTAAAATTTTCTTTACATTAGAATAAGTAGCATCATTATGAACAATGAACATGCCTTCTTCTTCTTCTATGAATCTAATTGCATCATTTACATTCACAAGACCAGAACCCTGGGTGAAAGGATCGTTTTGTAGATCAGTTGCTGTAGACATGAGAATGTTTTTTACTCTATATGGATCTGGTTCTTGCAATTTTTCTTTCATGCTTTGAATTACCAATGCTGCACTACCTGAAACAAGAGGTGCTGCCATACTAGTTCCACCAAATAATGAAAAGGGTTCCTTTGTAGAATCTTTTTCAAGTTTTGTAACAGATGCTGGTGTAAAGCTATACGCACCTATGCTCATCAAATCAGGTTTAGGATCTCCAATTATTCCAGGACCTCTACTTGAAAAATCAACTACATGGTTTTTGTGTTCGGTAGTATTTCCAAATCTTGGTTGATCCTTAAAAGGCGCATAGCCAACAAACACATTATTTGTAGTTGCACCAACTGAAATTGCTAAAGATGCGGCATTTGGTAATCCAACAGTGCCATAACCAGGACCTGAATTACCAGAACTTGTCACGATTGTAATTCCAGGATAATTAGCGTCAAGAGATTTTGGAGTTGCAAGAACATTTACAATTAAAGATAAAATATCTATGCCTGGAGGTGTTTCAAATAATGGGAAATTGGAAACACCCCAACTGTTTGAAATTATATCAGCCCTGGGATTGCCTGAAAACTTCCATTCCGTTTCTTCATTATCAAAACCAGACAGCCATAACCACGAGTAAACAGTATCACCAAACCATAATGCTTTCACTGGAACAATTTTTGCATCAGGTGCAACACCTTTGATTGTGAATTTTTTTGTGTTATTGTAAATATCATATTCTTGAATTCCTTTAGAAACAATTGATGCTGAACTTGATGTGCCATGTCCCATAAAATCAGTCATTACGCCAAAGAATTGTCCTTTTTCATCCATAGGCGGAAGTAATGTACCATTAATTGCTTTTAATGTGTCATCAATTTCAGATTTTTTATCCTGGATTATTCCATGAACATCTAATACTCTAGCACCAATTGTACCTGCACTATAATCAAATTTTCCATCATCATCAAAATCATAAACTAAAAATTCATTTCCATCGCCTAATTTGATTGGAGTTTCATCTGTAAAGTCAAAATCATAGTTTGGACGCTCACCTCTTGGTAAATCAAATCTTGTATAATCTTCCCATGATGTTGAAAGATCTGGAATTATTGTATCGTAAACGCCTTTTACAGTAGAATCTACAACTAGAACTGGTACAACTTGAATTCTAGCATTAGCACCACTAAGGGAGCCCTGATACATTATTCCAAGATGGTAAATTGCACTTTGTGAACGGATATAATCACGATTATTTTGTCCAATTTTCATATCTTCAAGCAAAGTTCCATTAAAAACTGGAGTTCCTCCAGCTTGTGGATAAAACGAATTGTAAATTTCTAATTTAGTTCCGTTTCCACCTTGATTGATATCGAGAAAGATTCCATCCTTTGATCTATAAACCTTTGAAGTAAAATCTTCAGGCAAAGTCTTGGAATAATTTCGAATGATTCCATCTTTATCAATGCTCGCAAAAAATGTTGCATTTGTAAGAACAATTCCCTGACCGTCTGCATCTAACATTATTGGAATGTTATCTTTGTCTCTTGCCAACGACTGTTGAATGTCAGGATTTGAGAAATCAACTCCAGTATCAACAATTGCGACGCTGACTCCTTCACCAGTATAGCCAAAATCTTCATGAACTTTATCAGAATTTACAATCTCTCCAATTTTAGAAGCTTCGTTTGAATTTCCTTGTTTATGAAATTCCAAAGGAAAATCTTCTATAACAAAATATCCTTGGGATTTAAGTTGAGAAATTTTATTTTCTGAAGATACAATTACTGAAAAAAATCCATTATTTGATTGAACTAGATTAATTTCATTATTGATTTCTGATTTAATATCATTTAATGTTCCAGAACCAAAAACAAGATATCTTTTCTGAATATTTTGTTGTTTTGTGGCAATTGGATCAAATGTAACAATACCAGAAGAATGATCAAATATTGATGAGTTTGGTTGTAAATCTTGTTGGAGAAAATCACCTCCAAAAAAACCATAGGAATTACTAGAAAGAGCTGAAGTAAGCAGAATTATTGAAAGAAAAATTGCCACTTTGGGCATAGTTATTCAAGTTTTTTCTGCATTATTATAACTATCTTCTTCGTGCAAGTATCACAACTTGTAATGCTACTATAATGCCTATTGCTCCAACAATTGGAAACAACAATGAATTTAGTTGTGTAGATGCTTCTTCCATATTTTCAACTGATGAAGACATTGTTGTTACACTTGAGGCAATGTTAGTACTAGCTGATGCTAAAGTAGAATCAAATTCCTCAATTCTAGATTCTAAAGTATCAAGTTCACTTGATGTTTCATCTAAAATAGAATTTAGTTTTAAAATTTGGTCCGATATTCCGCTAATGTCTTGTTTAAGCACGTGGGTAGCAGCAGAACCATGAGCAGTTGAACCTTGGCTAAAAGTTACAACATGAAAAACATATGTTCCTTCCAAAGTAGCAGTATAATCAACAAAATAAAGACCAGGATGTAATGTTTGAAATGATGTTGTTATAGTTTGTACCTCACCATTTGGGAGGTGTACATGTGATGTTTTCAAGAG
>JBHIUX010000091.1:0-4239 GCA_042138065.1 Nitrosopumilaceae archaeon | reverse complement strand
AACACCATCAATTGAGATCTCATCGAAATTACGCTTCAGTTTACACTATTTAAGGTTATGAAAAAAATTCTTGACTAAATTAGGAATTTTGATCCTAATCAGATTAGATATATATTAACCTCTCGGTGACTTTTTTCAGTTTGTGTGTTCTCTTTTTGGTTACAGCTAATGTTCTGCGCGAGGTTTTGAATTTTGGCATCTAAAAAAAATCCCATCCTTGTTCCTGATCATGTGTATGTCCCTAAACATGAAATTATGTCAAAAAAAGAGGCCGAAGAAGTTTTAGAAAAATTCAATTGTAAACCAACCGAACTCCCGTTGATTTTTGTTAACGATCCTGCAATTGTAGGACTTGGAGTAAAACCTGGTGACATGATAAAGATTACAAGAAAAAGTAGTACGGCTGGTGAAAGCCTGTACTATAGATACGTGGTGGAATTATAATTGTCACACCCTGCAAACAAACGTTGGCCAATCATACAAGATATTCTCAAAAGAGAAGGAATTGCTCGTCAACATCTAAACTCATTTGATGAATATTTAGAAAGAGGATTGCAAAGCATAATCAACGAAGTTGCACAAATTGAAATTGAAAATGCAGAATATCCATACAAAATTCAATTAGGAAAAGTAAAACTGCAACAACCAAGAATGATGGAACTCGATGGTTCTATCACACATATTACTCCAGCTGAAGCTCGATTAAGAAATGTTTCTTATTCTGCCCCTGTGATGATGGAAGCAAGTGTTGTTGAAGATGGAAAAATTTTAGAATCAAGATTTGTCCACATTGGTGACATTCCAGTAATGGTTCGTTCAAACGCATGTATTTTACATAACTTTCCATCTCCAAAACTTGTTGAACATGGTGAAGATCCAAATGATCCTGGTGGTTATTTTATCATTAATGGTTCTGAAAGAGTAATTGTTGGATTAGAAGATCTTTCATACAACAAAATTATTGTTGATAAAGAAACTGTTGGCGGAAATGCTGTTTTCAAAGCTAAAGTATATTCTTCTATTGTTGGCTATCGTGCAAAATTAGAACTTGTAATGAAAAATGACGGTCTTATTGTCGCAAGAATACCAGGTTCACCAGTTGATATTCCTGTTGTAACTTTGATGAGAGCACTAGGTTTAGAGTCTGATAGAGAAATTGCAGCTGCTGTATCTCTTGTAGATGAAATACAAGATGAATTAGAGGCATCATTTGAAAAAGCAGGTGACGTACCAACTTCAAAGGATGCAATTGTTTACATCAGTAAAAGAATTGCCCCAGGAATGTTAGAAGAATTCCAAATCAAAAGAGCAGAAACTCTGTTAGATTGGGGATTGCTACCGCACTTGGGAAAACATCCTGAAAATAGAAAAGAAAAAGCACAATTTCTAGGTGAAGCTGCTTGTAAATTACTCGAACTCAGACTTGGTTGGATTTATCCTGATGATAAGGATCATTATGGAAACAAAGTAATCAAATTCGCCGGACAAATGTTGGCTGATTTGTTTAGAACAGCTTTTAGAAATTTGGTTCGAGATATGAAATACCAACTTGAACGATCAGGACAAAAAAGAGGAATTAATGCAGTAGCTGCTGCAATAAGACCAGGAATTGTTTCTGATAAATTAAACAACGCAATTGCAACTGGTAATTGGGGACGTGGCAGAGTCGGTGTAACACAACTTCTTGATAGAACTAACTATCTTTCAACAATTAGTCACCTTAGAAGAATTCAATCCCCTCTTAGTAGAACACAACCTAACTTTGAAGCTAGAGATTTGCATGCAACGCACTTTGGAAGAATTTGCCCAAGTGAAACCCCAGAAGGCTCAAACTGTGGACTAGTCAAAAACCTTGCTCTTTCCGCAATTATTTCTGTAAATGTTTCATCTGAAGAAATTGTAGAAAAACTATATGATCTTGGAACTGTTCATTTTTCAGATGCAAAAGACGAAATTAAAAAAGATGGTACTAGAGTTTTTGTAGATGGAAGATTAATTGGGTATTTCAAAGATGGTGATAAACTAGCAGAATCTCTTCGTGAACTTCGACGTAATTCAAAAATTCATCCACATATTGGAATTTCATTTTATCAACCAGAAATTGAAGGCGCTACAAAACGACTTTATGTAAACTGTAACGCCGGCAGAGTACTTCGACCTCTAATTATAATTAAAGAAAACAAATCACTTCTATCAAATGAATTGTTAGACAAGATATCAAAGAAATTACTTTCTTGGAACGATCTTTTACGAATGGGAGTAATTGAACTCATTGATGCAAATGAAGAAGAAAACTGTTACATTACTTTTGATGAAAAAGACACCAAAAAGCATACCCACATGGAAATTTTTCCATCAGCAATTCTTGGGGCTGGCGCATCAATAATTCCATATCCAGAACACAACCAATCTCCAAGAAATACATACGAGTCTGCAATGGCAAAACAAAGTTTAGGATTTTCAACCCCAATGATGAATACTAGTACATATGTTAGACAACACTTCATGCTTTATCCTCAAACGCCAATTGTTACAACAAGGGCAATGAACCTGTTAGGACTAGAAGACAGGCCTGCAGGCCAAAATTGTGTTGTGGCTGTATTGCCCTTTGATGGTTACAATATTGAAGATGCAATTGTACTTAGCAAGGCATCAGTTGATAGAGGTCTTGGAAGAACATTCTTCTTTAGAATTTATGATGCTGAAGCAAAGCAATATCCTGGTGGAATGCGTGACAATTTTGAAATTCCAAACGCAGAAGATAACATCAGAGGTTACAAGGGAGAAAAAGCATATCGTTTACTTGAAGATGACGGCGTAGTTGCTACAGAATCTGAAGTTTTAGGTGGTGACATCTTGATTGGAAAAACTAGCCCTCCAAGATTTATGGAAGAGTACAAAGAATTTGAGGCAACTGGACCATATCGTCGTGATACATCAATTGGTGTTAGGCCTTCTGAAACTGGTGTTGTGGATACTGTTGTTATGACACAATCTAACGAAGGTGGAAAAATGTACAAGATACGAGTAAGAGATATGAGAATTCCTGAGATCGGAGATAAATTTGCTTCACGACATGGACAAAAAGGAGTTTTAGGAATTTTAGCAAAAAATGAAGACTTGCCATACACTGCAGATGGAATTACTCCTGATGTTTTGATTAACCCTCATGCATTTCCATCAAGAATGACTGTTGGAATGTTTATGGAATCAATTACTGGAAAAGCTGCTGCATTGCGTGGAAAAAAGTTTGATGGTTCAGCGTTTGTTGGTGAAAAAATGGATGAGGTTAAAGAAGTAATGGATCAAACAGGTTTCAAATATTCTGGTAAGGAAATAATGTATGATGGTAGAACAGGAAAATCATTTCCCGTAGAAGTTTTCATTGGTGTAGTTTACTATCAAAAATTGCATCACATGGTTGCAGACAAGATTCATGCAAGATCTAGAGGTCAGGTTCAGATGCTTACAAAACAACCCACCGAAGGAAGAGCTCGTGGCGGTGGGTTAAGATTTGGAGAAATGGAAAGAGATTGTTTGATTGCTTATGGCGCATCAATGATTCTAAAAGATAGATTGCTTGATGAATCAGACAAGGCTGAAATTTATGTATGTGAGCGATGTGGACTAGTAGCTTATCATGATGTAAAGCAGAGAAAATATGTGTGTAGAGTTTGTGGTGATAAAGCCAAAGTTTCATCGGTATCTGTGGCTTATGCTTTCAAACTTTTGTTACAAGAAATGCAAAGTCTTAACGTTGCACCAAGACTTTTGATAAAGGAGAAAGTATAATGTCGATTCAAACCATCAAATCAATTGATGCAATAAGATTCTCGGTATGGTCCCCAACTGAAATCCGAAAGTATTCTGTTGCAGAAATCACCGCACCTGAAACCTACGATGAAGATGGAATGTCTGTTCAGGGAGGCTTGATGGATGGTAGATTGGGTACATTAGAACCAGGACAAAAATGCCTTACTTGTGGAAACACAGCCGCAAGATGTCCAGGACATTTTGGACATATTGAGCTTGCTGAACCAGTTCTACATATTGCCTTTATCGACAATATTTACAAATTATTACTATCTACATGTCGTTCTTGCTCCCGTGTGAAAATGCCACAGGAGGACCTTGATGAATTTGCAAAGATTCGAAAAAGAGAAGCCGCATATTCCGTGATTTCCCAAAAAAGAATTCCTGAACAAATTTTAGAAAAAGCAAAAAAAGCAAAAGAGTGTC
>JBHIUX010000090.1:0-4251 GCA_042138065.1 Nitrosopumilaceae archaeon | reverse complement strand
TATGGGCACCTGCTGAAGCTGAAATGGGAAGCACTGTAGAATTTGTTGGAAGTCTTATAGGAATTCTTGGTGCGGTATTTTTCATTGCAGGATTATTCTACGCAAAAGAACCAGTCATGCATTGACACATCTGAATCATTTAGAACAATTGAATAAATAATGACCAAAGTTTATGGAATCAATTGAAAGTAAGACTGTTTGAAATATTCACATCGATAGAAGGAGAAGGAATTCTATTTGGAACAAAGACCCTTTTTGTAAGGCTGGCTGGATGTCCTTTTGGCTGTTTTTACTGTGATACAACTGATGCCTTACCATTAGATTCTGGTAAAGAATTCACAATTGAAGAGGCTTGTGACCTAATTGAAAAAAAACTTGAAGATAACACTTTCAAAGTAAATTTTACTGGAGGAGATCCCCTTATTCAACATGAAGCTGTTGCTGAGATGGCAAAGCGTGTCCAATCTTTGAAAATCCCTACTTATCTAGAATCAGCATGTTTTGATTCTAAAAAATTCAACCATGTTTTACCATTCATTGATTTTATGAAGATTGAATTCAAAACTGTAGATTCTGAATTTATTGATTCAAAACACTATCCAAATTATATCAAAAATGTTTTAGAATGTCTTAATTCTTCAATTTCATCAAAAAAGACAACATACATCAAAATTGTGGTAAGCTCAAAAACCACTTTAGAATCTTTTGAAAAAATATTAAATGAGATTTTCAATGTTGCATCAAAAGATGACCTTGCCGGATTTATCATACAACCTACATACGGAACTTCAGAACCAAGTTTAGAAGATCTTCTAAAATTTTACGATCTTGTCTATCCACACTATAATGAGGTGAGAATTGTTCCACAATTACAGAAAATTATGGGCGCACCATAATATCCTCTAACAACATTTTAGGCATTAGGCATAAAATAACCGCTTAACTTCAAATACAACAAAAATTCTTTATTTGATAACTTGGATAAAGAGAGAATTAAAAAATTAGTTAGAGAAATAATCATAGAATTAGGAGAGGATCCTACAAGAGAAGGATTACGAGAAACTCCTCAAAGAATATCTGAGATGTATGAAGAAATCTTTGGCGGTTATGAATCTGATTCAGAACTTTCAGTTCAATTTTCAGAGGATTCTGATGTAGTCATTGCTAAAGATATTCAGTTTTACTCTATGTGTGAGCACCATGTTTTACCATTTTATGGAAAAATCCACATTGCATATGCACCTGATGGCAAGGTGTTTGGAATCTCAAAATTAGTCCGCCTTGTTGAAAAATATTCAAAAAGACTCCAAATTCAGGAACGACTAACAAAAAACATTGCTGATGAACTTCATTCTCAAGGGGTAAAAGGCGTTGTAGTAATGGCCGAAGCTGAACATCTCTGTATGAGGATGCGTGGTGTTAGAAATGATTCAAAAATGACTACTATTGCATACCGTGGAATCTATCAAAATAAAGAAGAAAAAGAAAGTATTGTTTCACTAATTCGTAAGGCACAACCTGAATCTACACTTTAAGATCTACTGAAAAATTAAATACTCTTTACTCGAGATGACAATCGTGGTATCACACAATAATGTTCACATACCAAAAGAATCTTGGCCAAATTGGACTTGGTATGCGATAGAATTTTTCATAACACTAGCTATTGCTATGGTTATTGCATTCAAATCAACTGATGCCATTGAGGGATTAGCTCCTGATGTGCAAAACTGGGTATTTTATGGAATTGTAACTTTAGTATTTTTTGCATGGTATATTGTAATTAGAGGTTTAATTCTTAAAAAACACATTTTGCGTACCCGAAATTAACACAAATATTTTGTTTCGTCTTTAATCTTAGCATCTCTAAAAGCAAGCTTACGATTATTACATGATTCACATTTTCCACAATGAAACTTTTTGTTAGAATAACAGCTCCATGTAGTGAAAATTGAATTTCCTAAAACTTTGTAGCCTTTTTTAATCATGTCACTTTTTGCGAGATTCTCTTGATATGGAGACCAAATCTTCACAGCCTTTCTTATTCCCATTTTTATTCCATCAATTTCACCTTCGTTAAACGCATTTTGAATTTTTTTTGAAAAAATTGGTCTACAATCAGGATAATTTTTGTCACCTTTGTGTGCTCCAAAAGCAACTAGTGATGCTTTCAAACTAAACGCCCATGCAGTTGCAATAGAAAGAAAAACTGCATTTCTTATAGGTACAACAATTGAATATTCAAATTTTGATGGTAATTTAGTTTTAGAATCAGTTAATACATTTGTTCTACCATACAAATTTCGCATAAAATCAATATCAACAATTTTGTGTTCTTTAAGGCCTAAAATTTTTGCAAATTTTTTAGCAGATTTGATTTCTGGGCTTGCCCTTTGACCATATGAGAATGAAATTCCATAAAGGTCGTATTTTGATTTTAGGTAAGAACAGGCACATACAGAATCTAACCCCCCACTAAAAACTACTACCGCCTTTTTCATCTTTCAACCAAAAATTATTTTTTAATTATCTTCGCTCCACTAGCAGGATTACAAATTATCGTTTCACATTGAGTTTTTGCTTTTAAAAACCCCTTTTCCATTGATGAACGAATTTTCTTTAGATTTGATGATTTTTTTGCAAATGCAATTACCGAAGGACCAGCCCCACTAATTGTAACTCCTAGAGCACCCGCTGCCAAAGCATTTTTTTTCACATGATTAAATCCAGGAATCATGTGTTTTCTAGCAGGCTCTACAATCACATCTATGATTGAGCTTCCAATAATTTCTGGATTGTTGTTTAGAAATCCAGCAACTATAGCTGTTGCATTTGAAAGATTTTGAATACTATCAGAAATCCTAATTTTTTTTGGAATTACACTTCTTGAAACCTTAGTTTTTTTTGCAGGAATAGCAAGTTTTGGAATTGCTAAGCATAATGTAAGATTTTTTGGTGCATTAATCCGAATTACATCAAAAGGATTTGTTCTAACTATAACAAATCCTCCTAACACCGATGCCGCTACATTATCATAATGAATAGAACCGGCACTAGCCTTTTCACCTTCACCTGCAAACCTGACCAAAGAATTCTGATCAAGATTTAGTTTATACAATTTGTCAAATGCTACGGCAGCTGCTGCTGCAGAGGCTGCACTACTACCCATTCCATATCCTGCAGGAACTCCTTTTTTGATCCTTATTTCCAAACCATCTTTTGTTTTGAATTTTTTCTGCATTGCTTTAACAACAAGTCCTGCAGTATTTTTTGCAGGATTTGTTGGAATTTCATCTTCACTAACAATTGAAATTCCTTTTTGTTTTTTCTTTGAAAGCCTTACTTCATCAAAAAAAGCATCTAGTGCAAGACCAAATACATCAAAACCTGGTCCAAGATTTGCCGTCGAAGAAGGTGCTCTTACTGTTACACTATTTACCAACTAATCTTCTACCTCCTCTCCCAAGTTAATGGTTCTGCTTAATGCACTTTCCAAATTAACCATTCCATCACCTGTAACATTTGATATTGGAATTAATCCTTGTGCAAACCCACCTAAATTTAACCCACGTAAAATACTTGTAGTAAGTGCGTACGCTTCACCATCCACTTCTTGAGAAATTGAATTTTCTAGTGCAGAAAGATTTGTGGACCATTTGAGTATCTCTTTTAATTTGTTACCAATTAGATCTGTTTTTGTTAGAACATTAATGGTTGGTAAACCAAGTCTTAGTCTTATTGATGTTGCAAGTAAAGCAATTGAAACAAAATTTAGAGGAGTCGTAACTAAAGATCCATCAAAAAGAAAAATACACATCTTTTCATCAAGATTCAAGTTTTGTACAAGAAATTGACCACTTGTTCTATATGCAAATAATTCAATTTGACCAGGCGTATCAACTAACAAATAATCTGGATTTGCTTTATCAATCTCATCTTGAATTGTATCAATTTTTGATGCAATCAAATCATTTGCCATAATGAGAGCACCATTAGGCCCAAGTTCATATTGTTTCATTATAGACACAATGTCTACATGATCTCTTACATCAACATCACAAGAATATGGTAATGTCTCAACACCAGGGTCTAAATTTAGTATAGCTGTAAATGCTCCATTTCTTGTGTAATATTCATTAATTTTTGATGTAAGTAATGATTTTCCTGACCCTGCTGTACCAGCTATAAAAATTGACTTCAATCTTTCGCGTAATTGTTCTTTATTGGCTTATATTTGAATCCATAAAAAAA
>JBHIUX010000089.1:0-4262 GCA_042138065.1 Nitrosopumilaceae archaeon | reverse complement strand
ACCTGCAATCACTTTATTATTCAATAATGTTGGCAGTTAGTAATGCAAGTAAAAAAGTTATGATGTAGTTTCTATCCTGATGTGCATCCGCTATATCCACATTCAATGCAGATGCTACATCCTTCGACAAAAACAAGATTATTCTTGCATGTAGGACATAGAGATTCTTCTTTTACTTCCTCAGTTACAGTACTTTCAACTGTAGGTTCCTCAGGTGTTTTGAATTTTAGTGCACTATCAACCTGAGTTCTAACATAAGAGTTTGAAATTTCTTTGGTTACATAGTCTGTGATGAATTCGCTTGGTCTTACATCAAATGTTTTTTCAGCGTTTTCACTTGTCATATGCAAGACTTGGGTTTTTCTTGAGCCATCACGATAAACTGTAATTCCCTTCAGACCCATTTCATGTGCTAGTAAATAGGATGCTTTAACATCTTCAGCAGTGACATCGTAAGGCATGTTGATTGTCTTTGCAATTGCATTTCCAATCCATTCTTGCCAAACTGCTTGTGCCATCAAGTGATCTGCCCAATGAATATCCATTGCAGTGACAAAGATTTTTTGCATCCATTCAGGAATTTCTGGAATTCCTCTAATAGAGCCGTAATTATCTGCAATCTTTGATAATATTTCATCAGTGTACAATCCATTTTCTTTGAGAACTTGTTCAAAGATTTTGTTTGTGTAAAAGAATCTTCCAACTGTAACTCTTTTCTCAAATACTAAAGCAAATGTTGGTTCCATTCCATTTGAGCAATCTGCAATCATAGATAATGTTCCAGTTGGTGCAACGGTGGTTGTCAAAACATTTCTTATTCCATGTTTTTTGATTTTTTCAATTAATGCATCCCAATCATAGGAATGTTGCTCCTTTGATTTCTCATAATATCCAGCAACAGGAATCTTTCCTTCTGGATATTCTGTTTTTGAGCAAAGTGAAAATTCTCCTCTAGATTTAGCAAGCGCAACACTTTCTTCCATGGAATAATATGTCAATGCCTCAGCTAGTTTGCATTGAAGCTCATAGCCTTCTTTAGAGTTGTATGGAATTCTAAGTTTGTAGAGAAGATCTGCTACTCCCATTACACCTAAACCAATTCTCCTAGAATCTTTTGAAGCAACATCAATCTCTTTGACAGGATAAAGATTGACATCAATAACATTGTCTAAGAATCTGGTTGTCTTTCTGATTGTTTCCTCATATCTTTGCCAATCAAACTCGTATTCACCATCTGCTTTTCTTTTTACTAGATTTGCAAGATTAATGGAACCCAGATTACATGATTCGTATGGATAAAGACTTTGTTCACCACAAGGGTTTGTAGCTCGCAGTGGTCCACCTCTTGCTTTAGCAAAAACATTGTATTTGTTAATTTGATCAAAGAAGATCAATCCCGGTTCTGCACTTTTCCATGCAGAAAGTGCAATCAAATCAATTAATTGATGAGCATTTACTTCACGAATTGGATCTTTATCTCTTGGACTTCGAAGCATGTATTTTCCATCCTCAGTGTTAACTAGTGCATGCCAGAAATCTTCCCAAACTCCTACGCTGACATTAAAGTTCTCTAAAATACCTGGTTCAGTTTTGTTTGTGACAAATTTTTCAACATCTGGATGCCATGCCTCAATAATACCCATATTTGCGCCCCTTCGTTTTCCTCCTTGTTTTACTACTTCGGTCACTGTGTTGATGATATTCATGAAAGAAACAGGGCCTGATGCAACACCAGAAGTTGATGCAACAATATCGCCTTCTTGGCGAAGATCAGAATAATTTATTCCAACACCACCACCAGATTTGAAAATTAGTGCAGCATCTGATGTGGATTTCATAATTTGTGCCATATCATCTGGCATGTCTAAAACAAAACATGCCGACAGTTGACCAAGACGACCACCAGCATTCATCATTGTAGGTGAGTTTGGTAGAAAGTCTTGTTGTACCATTAAATCATAATACTCTGAAATTTTTTCGGCATAGCTTTCAAACTTTTTTGCAGCTATTAATGTCAAAAGTTCTTTGAATGAAACTTTCATTTGTCCATGTTCTGCAAGTGTAATGTATTGATTGATTAAAGATCTAAAGTGCCATTTGTTTAGATAATACTCTCCAATTTTGAATTTGTAATTAAAGTTCTCAAGTTTTTCAAGATAAGATTTTGCTTCTTCAATGTTTTGTGTTAAATTTCCTTCTTTTGAAAAGATTTGATTATCATATAATAGATCACCTAGTGCAACAAGAACTGCAACTCTTTCAAACATTTGACTTGGGCTTTCAGTTATTTCGTTTTTGTTATTACGCATAAGGTATCTTGATGCAAGAACTCGCAGACAATTAAGATCAAATTTTTTGGAAACAGAATCCAAAGTTCTCAAATTTAGAACTTTCATTTTCTCATCACGAAGTTTTCTCCGCTCATGTCTGTACAAAATGTAAGCTTTGGCAATTTCGCTGAAACCCTTTTCAATCAAAGTTGATTCCACTAAATCTTGAATATCTTCAACGCTTGGAGGGTGTGAGGCAGAAAATCCATGTTCGATTAATCTTGTTACAACTCCTTCAGCTAGTTCATCAGATAATTTACGATCAGGTTCAGATGTGGCGGCTAAGGCCTTGAAGATTGCATTTGAAATTTTTTCCTTGTTAAAGGGATCAACCGATCCATTTCGCTTACGGATCTCGCCGATAGAATTTTCTATTTGTGAATTATCCAATTTTATAATCTCCCCGCAGAGGGTAAGAATCAAATGAATATAACTTGTGTGGCAAAATTTTTTTCTCTTAGATCAAACTTTAGTTCAATAATTTTAACACCGGTACTATGAACTTCATACTGGTGGACTTAGTTAATTTTGAATTAAGATCTGAAAAAGATCAAATGTTGATCACGATTTGATCGAAACCGGATGGTTGTTACGAATTTCGTATGATGTAAGGTGACTTGCACTTGGGACATTTGTCTCCAAGTTTTTCTCCCTTGTAGCAACACTCACCACAGATTGTTACCTCCTTTATAGGCTTGAAGGAAGGGGTAAGTTGGGCACACTTTTCAATTGCAGCCTTGATGTCATCATCCTTGGCGTCATCACCAATCTCTAGTCGTACTAAGAGACCCCCATTGAGCATCTTAGTTATCTTGTTGCATTCAGAGATTGGCTCACTTTTGGCTGTAAATCCACCAATTTCGGAACTTTTTAGATTAATTCCTTCAGAATAGGAATCGGCCTCTAACGTGTTTAAGAGTGAGTTCTTTCCATATTTTTCACCATCTAATGATGCAAATCTTGTAGATCCTTCACTTTCTGTCATACATATTTTGACATCTTCATTGAGTTCCTTTCCTTTCTTTGTTGCAACATCAACAGCTGTTTCAATAACTTTGTGTAAGACATCACGTCCTTCTTTGTTATCATTATAACCAAGAATGTTAAAGACCGCTTCACGCAATCCAACTAAGTTTAGAACAAGTGAAATTGAATTACGTTGCATATATTGAGTGTTTTTTGCAAGAACTGGATTAAGTCCGCGTCTAGTTAGATCAGAAACGTCTTTCTTTCTTAATGCCATTGAAGCAATTGCAGGTTTCATTAATAGAGCTAATCTTGCTCTAAAGTAGGTTTCATCTTTATTTGATTCAAATGCAAGACGTGGCATGTTAATTGAAATGGATTGTAATTTTATTCCAAGTGATCCTGATGCTTTTGTAGTTTGATTAGAAATTCCTACACTTGATACGGATCCTTTTGAAAAAATTATTTTTCCACCAAGTGTAATAATTTCTGTAAGTATTTTTGAAACATCAGACAGTTTACCTTTTTCATGATCAATGATTAAACCGATTTTTGGAATAGGAGTAATTGCTACATAATTTTTGTAAGCTGAAAGAACTGTGTCTATTATTTTTGGATCGGTTCCTAATTGAAGTCTAAATGATACTTGTGTTGTTGTTTTATCATATTTTGATGCTATAGACACATTTGCAAATGTATCTGTGAGCTTGTGTTCTAATTCTGAATTACTTTTTGCGTGTTTTGATAACAATTGTGTTAATCCATCTATGACAACTTCTTGTGAAACTTCTTTGGAAAGCAATGATATAATCATTGAAAGTGATGAAGTGAGATCATCAAGATCTTTTACTGATTTAATTCTTGACACTTCAAGATATTTGCCGCCAAGATCAATTCCGTCTTCAACTAATTCCTTAAGGTTAACGAAAATAGTGTCAGGCACCAAAGACCAGATTCCTGGGTTTG
>JBHIUX010000088.1:0-4413 GCA_042138065.1 Nitrosopumilaceae archaeon | reverse complement strand
GCTGGTCAATTAAAAACAGCAGAAAAATTCATTGACGATACTTTTGTTTGTATGTATGGCGATTCAATTTTTGATTTTAATTTAAAAAAAATGATTTCACACCATAAACAAAAAAAATCATTTGTGACAATCAGTCTTTTTGAATTTAAAACAAATCTTCCATATGGAGTAATCGATACTGCAAAAAACGGTAAAGTAACAGCTTGGAACGAAAAACCGGAAATTAACGCAAACATAAACATGGGATGCTATGTAATGGAACCAGGTGTTTTTGATTTTATTCCAAAAAACAAACCATATGGAATGGATGATTTGGTTAGGAAGATAATGATAAAAAAGAAAACAGTACAGAGTTTTATTACAAAAAAAGGGTTCATGGATATTGGAGACAAGACATCTTACAGAAAGGCATATCAACAATACTTGGAAAAACTTGGAAAAATTTGATGCTAAAAAATGACTGATGTGAAAATTAGAGAAATAGAAAAAAGGGATTTAGAAAATGGGTTTTTAGAATCGCTGGATTCACTGAAAAGAGCAAGTGATTTAGATGCAAAAAAAGCTGAAAAAGTTTTTGAAAATATAAAATCTAATCAGCATCACAAGATTTTCGTTGCCATAATTGATGAGAAAGTGGTGGGATCCACAACTCTTTTCATAGAACCCAAGTTTATTCATCAAGGAGGACTGGTGGGCCACATAGAGGATGTTGTGGTGACCAAGGAGTTTCAGGGAAAGGGAATTGGTGAGAAGCTCATTAAAGCATCATTGGATTTTGCCAAAAATAACGGATGCTACAAGACAATCCTAGATTGTTCGGATGATGTAATGCCATTTTATGAGAAAATTGGCTTCAAAAAACATTCAAACTCTATGAGATTTGATCATTAAACATAGTCTTTTTTCTTTTTTGGTTTTTTTATTCTAAACAAAAGAGCCCCAACAACAATTACTGGAATTGATACCGCCATGAAAAGTGGCGGGGTGAAGGATGTTAATTCTGTCAAATACTGTGATGTAATTTTTGAAACTAATGTATTTGCATAAATCATACCAACTAACAAAATTACTCCACCTGCAACAATCATCATTCCAATTTGTTTTGAGCCTACTTTTTTTGTCATTATGAAAGAAACTCCTGCCATTATTGAAGCTGGAGCAACACCAATTGAAATGAATTGATAAATTTTTGGATCAGCTTCAAATTCACCAATTAATGAAAAAGGATCATCAGGCATTGGAGGTTCAACCATAAAAACATAAAGTGAAATTATTTCACCGACAAACATTGCAAACAAGCCAAGACTTGCAGCAGCAATGTATTTTTCTACAGCCATTAAGGTTCGATTTTATGTTTTAATAATAAACCATTCTGAAAGTTATACTATACCTACTAATCCTGCAAGTTCTTTTCTACACGCAGCACCTAATTTTTCTGCAGCCTGTTCTGGGGAGGTTTTATTCAAAAATATTCCATATCCTCTTTCCAAGCCTGACCACGCATCAGTTATTGGATAAATCTCAATATGCCAATGAATTTGTCTGCTGTTTTTCTTTTCAGGAGATAAATGAAATACTAGATTGTATGATAAATTTTTGATACTTTTTGAAAGGCCTCCAAGAGATGCTCTAAGAATTAGCGACAAATCATTAATTTCTTTTTGAGTGATTTTTGAAAAACTAGTTGTATGTTTTTTGGGGCATATCCAAAATTCATATGGATATGAAGGCGCCCATGGACAAAATGCAATAAAACCTTCCGTTTGTAAAATTTGACGTGGACCTCCTGTTTCTGAGCTAACTGTTTGACACATAGGACAAACTCCCTTTTCGTTTAGAATTTTGTGAGATGCTTCAGCTTCTGATTCAATTACAGGAGGAATTGTTGAAAATGTTACAATGTTTAGGTGCGGATGAGGATTGTTACTTCCTGCAGCCTCACCATGATTTGCATAAATTGAGACATAGGTAACTCCCTTCTGAGTGTATAGCCATCGCAATCTATCCTGAATAACAACAAGAACGTTAGACCATTGTTCTACCCCAATAGTTGAAAAAGAGTCCTTTTCTTTTGGAGATGCTACTACAATGTAATGATAGCCATATGCGGGTTCGCTGTAATGAGGCCTATCGCTGTATGTATTTTCAGATTCAATTGATACCGCTGGATTCTTGCTTTCAAAAACTCGAATAGACCAATCTGTAACATAATCATCTTCAGCATCCTGTAATCTCTGTAGCATTCCATCTTTTGCGACAAGGGACAATACTGAAGGATTTGTCATTGACTCATTTCCAGGAGCATATGGAGATTTTTTTGGATCTGTTACCTTGTCATCTTTTTTTGCAACGATCATAAATCTTTCAGAAACGTAATCTTTTCTCATATCCCCCATGTTACTCTCTGGCAGATCAAGGATGTTAAAAATTTTTCATATCATTGATAGATCGGTAATTTATCTGGAAGATTTAAAGTGGACTTGTAAAGTTGTCAGAAGCAGGAGCTGACAAGACATTACAGAAAATTCTACAGTACACATGGTATATGTTTTGTTAGATGGAGTTGGTGATCTTCCACATCCTGACCTAAATGGAAAGACCCCTTTAGAGGCAGCAGTTACTCCAAATTTAGATAAACTTGCAAAAAATGGAACAATGGGCGAAGTTATCTCTGTTGGCAAAGGCATTGCGCCAGAATCAGATATTGCTGTTTTCAACATGTTGGGATACAAGTTTCAACACGCAGATTATGTTGGAAGAGGAGTTATAGAAGCAATTGGTGTTGGGACAGATTTTAAAGATGGAGATTTAGCCCTTAGAGGAAATTTTGCTACTTTGAATGATGAAGGTGCAATCATCGACAGACGCGCAGGAAGAAGAATTGAAAAAGAAGATGCTGATGCCATTTCAAAAGAAATAGAAGAGAAGATCCAATTCTCACAAAAAAATACATCTGTTGTTGTGGCACCAACGGTTGGGCACAGAGTAATCGTAAGAATACGAGTTGAAGGAGAACATCTATCTTCGGAAATCACAAACACAGATCCTGCATATGTAAGAGTAGATGGTATGGGAATTGCAAAAGCAGTTACTGATTTTATGAAAATTGAAAAGTGCCTACCATTAGAGGAAACACCAAGCGCAAAAATGACAGCAAATTTGGTTAATGAATTCACTGACCAATCTCTAAGCATAATGAAAAAAAGTGATATTAACAAAAAAAGAAAAGACCAAAATAAAAAATTACTAAATAGCATTCTTTTACGCGATGCAGGGAATCGTTATCCAAAAGTAAAACCGATAAATGAATTGTATTCTATGAATTTTTCATGTATTGTAGATATGCCTGTTGAGTTAGGAATTTCTGATGTTTTAAAAATGAAAGCATTTGAAGCTGGGGGCTTAACAGACTATGAAGAAAAAGCCAGAGTTGCTGCAAAAGCTATGGAAACGCAAAACGCAATCTATGTTCATCTAAAAGGTCCTGATGAATTTGGCCATGATGGAGATGCAGTTGGAAAAATGAAAAACATTGAAGAGATTGATCGGAGATTTTTTGGAACCCTACTTGACAATATTGATACAAACAAAGTTGCAGTTGTGATTTCAGCTGACCATTCTACTCCTTGTATCAATAAAGGACACAGTGATGATCCAGTGCCAATACTTGTTTCAGGAGATTTTATCAAAGATGACAATACACAAAGAGTTACAGAAACTGAAGCAAAGAAAGGTAAAATCGGATTAATTGAAGGGGCACAAGTTGTAAAGACTGCCCTTGATTTAATTAAACCTGGAATCTAGTAATCTTTCCAGTTTTTCGCATGTGGGTAATTTGCTCTCGAATTTTATCAACATCGATATTATGATACATTCCTTTAAAATCACCAATTTTTTCTAATGCTCGTCCAAACATTCCAAGTCCGATTGTATCATCATTTTTTTGAGAATGTGCAAATGCTACTGCAACTAGAATAATTCCTTGAATAACTTCTTTTTCGCTGCCATAGCATTTTTTCCAAACACCTTCCCATGCCTCATGAGCTTCCCAAAATCTTTCATTATTAAAATAAAATATTCCATCTTTAATTCCCTGTTCTTTTTCTATTTCTTCTTCAACAACATGTCTTGCATTATCGAGTTTTCCAATCGAGCTTAATTTTTCAACAACGGAATCAAATTTTTCTTTTTCAACAGATACATCAAACTCTACAAATTTACTTGCCACTCGAGCAACCCTAACGGATGCTCCAATATCAGAACATAGCTCCCTTGCTCTATGAACAAGTTCACGGGAGTTTAGAGGTAGGTATCCATTATTTTTGAGATGCAGCATGTAACGTTCCATAAAACTCATTCAGTGTGATTTCTTAAATTTCTTATTCATTTTCAATTAAGATTTATATGAACTAT
>JBHIUX010000087.1:0-4498 GCA_042138065.1 Nitrosopumilaceae archaeon | reverse complement strand
GGCAGTGCAAGAAAATACATTTTGTTATCAAAAGGTGTTGGATTACAAGATGCTGAAAAAGGAGAAAGAGTAAGAAAACTAACTCGTGGAAATACAATCTCTGAAGAAATTTATCAAATAAATTGTAGATTAGATGGCATTATTCCTGCAGAAAAACCCGCAGAAGAAAAAACTGAATCACCCTCAGAAGAAAAAACAGATTCACCTAAAGAAGAAAAAAAGAAAGAAAAAACTGATTCTCCTAAAAAAGCTGAAAAGAAAGCAAAAAAAGAATAACTTAACATAACCCAACTCTAAATTTTGACCATTGCATTGGAAAGAAACTCTACCTGATTGGTATGTTAAAAAATATGGTTATCAACCCTGTGTGAATATTGGAACCGCCGGTCATGTAGATCATGGAAAAACAACTCTAATTCAATCACTTACAGGAGTATGGACAAGTGTTCATAGTCAGGAGTTAAAACGCGGGATTACCATTAGAGTGGGTTATTCTGATGCAGCATTCTACAAATGTAAAAGTTGTGAAGAACCATTAGGATATTCTACAACCCCAAAATGCCATAATTGTGGAAAAGAAAGTGAGTTATCTAGAGTAGTAAGTTTTGTTGATAGTCCTGGGCACGAAAGTTTGATGGCAAATATGTTATCTGGCTCTGCTTTGATGGATGGTGCTTTACTAGTTGTTGCAGCAAATGAAAAAGTCCCAAAACCACAAACAAAAGAACACTTGCTTGCACTTGAAACGCTAGGAATTAAACAAATTGTTATCGTACAAAACAAAATTGATTTAATTTCTTACAAAGATGCAATGACAAACTATTCTGACATAATAAAATTTGTGAAAGGAACAAACGCTGCAAAATCTCCCATTATACCAATATCTGCACAATCTGGTCTTAACATTGATGCCTTAATCGGAGCGATCGAATCAAACATTAAAACTCCTGAGCGAGATGAATCCAAAGAAGCAATAATGCATGTATTGCGTTCATTTGATGTTAACAAGCCAGGTTCAAAAATAAAAGATATGAAAGGAGGTGTAATTGGAGGTAGCCTAACCCAAGGAACATTTTCTATTGGTGATGAAATAGAAATTAAACCTGGCATATTAAATGAAAAAAAGAAAATCTATGAACCACTGCAAACAAAAATTGTTTCTTTAGGAACTGGTGCTGGAAAAGTTGATTCAGTCAAACCAGGTGGTCTTGTTGCAATTGGAACAAAACTTGATCCAACCATGACAAGAAGTGATTCATTTATTGGATCAGTAATCGGGAAACCTGGAACACTTCCAGAAACTTTGTCACAAGCAAAACTTGATATCAACTTATTTGATTCGGCAGTAGGTACAACAGATGAAACAAAAGTTTTACCAGTTCAAAATGGCGAACTATTAAGGCTCAATATTGGTACAGCTCCTGTGCTTTCTAAAGTTAGTAATGTGAAATCAAATAAAATTCAAGTAGACTTTAGAAGACCCGTATGCCTCTTTGAGGGTGAAAATGTTGCTATTAGTCGAAGAATTTCTGAAAGATGGCGTTTAATTGGAGCAGGAATAGTTGGTTGACGTTATTTGTGATACAAGCTTTCTAATTCATCTAGCTACTAAAAAAATAAAAAATATTGATAATATTGAAACAGAAATTGGCCAAATTAACTTTGTAATACCAGATACTGTAAAAAATGAACTTGAAAAACTATCTACTAATGAAAACAAAAAACTTGAAGCCAAAGCCACTTTGAACTATATAAAAAATCTAAAGACAATTCCAATTTCAGGAAGCTATGCTGATGATGCCATAATTTCATTTGTAAAAGAACATGGTGGTATGATAGCAACGATGGATAAAGAATTAAAAAATAAAGCAAAATCACTAGGTGCTAGTATCATCACATTTTCTAGTGATAGGATTGTTTTAGATTCTTAGAAAAATTTAACTTACCAATAAAAAATCACTATCACATGACTGCTTTAGAATTAAAAAGTTCATCATTTTCCGATGGGGATGAAATTCCTAGAAAATATGGCTATAAACATGGAAACGAAAACCCACCACTTTCAATTAATGGAATTCCATCTGAAACAAAATCACTTGTTTTAATAATGGATGATCCTGACGCCAAAGCAGCTGTGGGAAAAATTTGGGTGCATTGGGTAATTTGTAATATTGAACCTAGCATCACTGAAATACCAGAGTCATATTCATTACCAAACACAATTAATGGAAAAAATGATTTTGGTGAATTAGGTTATGGAGGACCTGCGCCTCCTGACAAAAGGCATACCTACATTTTCAAACTTTATGCCTTGGACACAAAATTAAATTTTCAACATGGCGTAACTAAAGATAAAATAGAAAATGCAATGGAAGGTCATGTCTTAGAACAAGCAATTCTTACAGGCACGTATGCTCCTTAGCAAAAAAATTCTTGTTTAAAAAATCACAACTAGAAATATTCATAAAGTTCTTACAAAAGAGTAATAAACAATCTCAAATCACACTCGATGATTGAAATCTGATTTAAAATTATTTTCTACAGGACAATTTGACTTTCGATTAAACCATCTCTTGATTATAGGAATCCTTGTAATTAGTTTTTCAATATCATTTTTGATTAGATATCAACCCGCCGAATTTGGATATGAATTAAATGAATTTGATCCATATTTTAATTTTCGAGCAACTGAATATATTGTAGAAAATGGATTGGGTGCATATTTTGATTGGCATGATGATATGAGTTGGCATCCAATTGGAAGAGATGTATCTGCAACTTCACAAGTAATGTTGCATATTACTACTGCAATTCTGTATCAAATTTTTGGTGGTTCATCAAGTCTTTATGATTTTACAATAATTTTTCCTGTAGTGATTGGTTCACTGACAACTGTTGTCGTTTTTGCACTAGTTAGAGTCATTGGAGGAACAACAGCAGGACTTTTTTCGTCACTGTTTTTTGCAATTTCACTACCAATAATTGTTCGCGGAAATCTTGGATGGTTTAAATCAGAACCACTAGGACTATTTTTTGGCATTTTAGGAACATACCTATTTCTAAGTGCCATAAAATCTGATAATAAAAAATATGCTTTGCTGAAACTTGTAGGCGGAGGAATAGTTCTAGCATTTGGACTCTCCTCATGGGGAGGAATTCAATTTTTCATAATTCCATTTGGATTATTCTTCTTTGCTTTACCTTTTGTTAGAAAGGATCACCGATTTTTAATTTGGGCAATTCCTATTTTCACTTTTACATTATTGATGACAACTCTTGCATTTGAACGCCCAGGAGAAAGTTTTGTGTTTGGCTTAGGTGGATTTGCATTAATAGGACCATCTGCATTTTTAGTAGCTTGTATTATTATTCAAAAAATTAGCAAAGAGGAAAAGAAATTAAAAAACGGACTCTATTTTCTGGCAGGAATAATAATCTCAGGCATTGCTTTAATCACGGCTAATGCAAGTTCTGTATTCATAGAACTTCCATCCTTTAGATATCTTAATGCAATTAACCCCTTTCTTACTACTTCCAACCCCTTGGTAGATTCAGTTGCTGAACATGCTAATACTACTACTGCACAATCTTTCATTTTTCTTTCAATTTTTATGATATTTGCTGGAATTGGTGTTTGGCTACTTTTACGAAATAAAACAAGTCAAGACACATCATCTCTAAAAATACATAATGATATGATTGTATTTGCATTAATAATTGGATTAATTGGAGTTTATGTAAGTTCTGCCTTTGTACGATTAGAGGTTTTTGCCTCAATATCTGTAATAATTTTGTCCTCTCTTGGACTAGCGATTTTAACAAATAAATTTTTTAATCCTTCAATACTATCTGGTAAAAGATTTTTTAAACCTACTAAAACTATTACAAAAATTTCCTTTGTAGTAATAATTGTTATTTTGTTTATGTTACCAACAATTTTACCTGTTAACGGAAATTGGATTAATGCTCCAAGGGCCCCTTCTACTATTTTAAACGGAGGAACCTCCTTTGGTATAACTACAAATGATTGGCTTGATACTTTAGAATGGATAAAAAATAATACTCCAGAAGATGCCGTGATCGCTTCATGGTGGGATTATGGATATTGGATTACAACTATGGGAGAAAGAAAATCCTTGGCTGATAACGCAACAATACATAAAAAAACAATTGAAAATATTGCAAAAATGTTTCTTAGTGAGCCTGATGATGCATGGAAAATGTTACAAGAAATGGATGCTGATTATGTTCTTATTTTTATTTCATCACAAAAACTTCAGCAACAACCAGAGGATCTTTATCTTCTGATGGGTGGAGGGGATGAAAGTAAAAAACAGTGGTTTATGAGAATAGCAAAAGAACCACTCTCAAAATATCTGCTTAGTGATGGAATAAGTGGAACAGATTATTTTTGGAATAACACACTCTTAGGAAAAATGACTCCTTATTCCATATTGGGATATGCAGAAGCGGGCTCAAATAGAGTATTAACAGATTA
>JBHIUX010000086.1:0-4535 GCA_042138065.1 Nitrosopumilaceae archaeon | reverse complement strand
TGGGCTGAAAATGAAATAGCAGAACAACATAAGAAAAATGATGGAAATAACAACTACAATAGTAATAGCGACAATAAAAGTAACAAAGGCAAGGGCAGTAACGGTAACAACGGTGGAAACAGTGGAAACAACGGTGGAAACAGCGGAAGCAGCGGTAACAGCGGTAACAGCGGAAGCAGCGGTAACAGCGGTGGAAGCAGCGGTAACAGCGGTAACAGCGGTGGAAGCAGCGGTAACAGCGGTGGAAGCAGCGGTAACAGCGGTAACAGCGGTGGAAGCAGCGGTAACAGCGGTAACAGCGGTGGAAGCAAAGGTGGAAACAGCGGCGGTAACAGCGGCAAAGGCAAAGGAAATTAGAGATATCTCATTAAAAATAGAAACAAAGTTTTCAATTCTAAATCAATTTATGAATTTTCAATAAAACTCTGAAAAATTTTTCTAAGATCCATGCAAGTAGATATTTATTAATTCTAAAATGAGAAAAGCCCAATGGGTCTAAATTATTATAAAATTAAAAAACACGTGAGAAAGGCAAGAAAATTAGTTATTAAAGGTACAACCACTGCAGCATCTGGACATCCTGGAGGTTCGTTTTCTATGGCAGAAATTATGGGAGTTTTGTTTAACAATTATTTGCATTTTGATCCAAAAAATCCACTATGGGAAGATCGTGACAGATTAGTTTTATCAAAAGGACATGCCGCACCAGGACTTTTTTCAAACTTGGCAGTAGCTGGATATTTTGATGAATCAGAAATTGAAACTCTAAGAAAGTTTGGAAGCAGGCTACAAGGGCATCCTGATTTGAAATGCCCTGGTGTGGAATTTTGTGGTGGCTCACTAGGAATTGGTTTATCATTTTCTATTGGTGTTGCACTTGCTGCAAAAATTGATGGAAAAAATCATCATATCTTTACAATAATTGGTGATGGCGAGTCAGATGAAGGTCAGGTTTGGGAAGCTGCAATGACTGCTGCAAAATACAAAGTTGATAATCTTACTGCAATAGTTGACAGAAATTTCATTCAACAAGATTCGTACACTGAAAAAGTAATGCCATTAGACGAAAAACTAGAGGGAGATGATCTTTCTGAAATGTGGAAGGATGCATCAAGATGGAAAATTGGTGACAAATGGCGTGCATTTGGTTGGAATGTTATTGAGATTGACGGTCATAGAATTGAACAAATCAATGACGCATTATCAAAAGCAATTGCAACAAAAGGTGTCCCAACAATGATTGTAGCAAGAACAATCAAAGGTAAGGCCGTAGAACACATGGAAGACAACCCAAAGTGGCATGGACAAGCACCAAAACCTGAGATTGCCCCAATAATTGATCTGGAACTTGATAGTCAATTCATGATTGCACCATCAATAATTGCTGGAGATATGACAAACTTGGCAAATGAAGTAAAGCGATGCGTTAACGGAAGGGCAGATTACATACATCTAGATGTTATGGATGGACAATTTGTACCAAATACAACATTTGATCATAACAAAATTCGTGAGCTAAGACCATTAACAGTAATTCCTTTTGATACACATCTGATGATTAATGAGCCAGTAAAACACGTTAAAGATTACATAGAAGCCGGAAGTGACATCATTACTGTTCATGCAGAAGTTTGTGATGAATCAAGCTTTGGTGAGATTCATGATTCATTAAAACAAAATGGTGTTGGAGTTGGACTTTCAATTAATCCTGACACTGATCTCCCCGATTGGTCTTTGAAATTTTTACCTACACTTGATCAACTAATTGTAATGTCAGTTATTCCGGGGAAATCTGGACAAAAATACATTGAAGAAACACATGAGAAAATGACCAGAATCATGAAAATCCTGAATGAGAACAAATTCCAAGGCTATGTTGAGGCTGATGGAGGCGTAACAATTGAAAATATTGGTTCTTGTTTTGCAGATGGTGCAAGGGCATTTGTTGGTGGAAGTGCAATAATTGGACAAGACGATGTTAGAGGAGCAATAAAAGAATTTAGAGAAGCTACTTTGAAAGCAAGAAGACAAATGCTTCTAAACAAAGCAAACGAGCTTGGAGGATCTGAACTAGTAAACAAATGGATTGACTTACATCAAGTTGGTGACAAAAAGGATCAGCTTATCAAAATGGCAAAGGAGGTAGGTTACATTTGACAACAATTGAACCACAGATGACTGACATGAGAACAGAGTATGGTAAAACTTTGATAGAAATTGGAAAAGAAAATCCAAATGTTGTTGTTTTAGGTGCAGATACTACTGATTCACTAAAAACTGCGGGATTTGGAAAAGAATTTCCAAACAGATTTTTCAATGTAGGAATAGCAGAAGCAAATCTGGTTTCAGTTGCCGCAGGTCTTGCAATTAGTGGAAAGACTTCTTTTGCAAGCACATATGCTATTTTTGTCCCAGGAAGAGCAGTTGATCAAATTAGAAATGCGATTGCATATCCATCTAGAGGTGACAAAAAAGGACTAAATGTGAAACTCGTAGTATCGCATGGTGGATTATCTGTTGGTGCAGATGGCGGCTCACATCAACAAATTGAAGATATTGCTATAATGCGCGCAATTCCAAACTTTCGAGTTTTCATCCCTGCAGATACTATTGCTGTAAAAAAACTTGCAAGACTAATGGCACAAGAATATGGTCCATTCTACATGAGAATGGCTCGTTCAAAGACACCCGTTGTCCACCAAGATTCTCAAGAATTTGCAATTGGCAAAGGGATTAATCTTGTAGATGGTTCTGATTGTACAATTGCAGCTTGTGGAATTACAGTAAAGATGGCACTTGAAGCTGCAGAATCATTAAAGCAAGAAGGAATTTCTTGTAGAGTGCTTGATATGTTTTCAATAAAACCAATTGATGCAGATCTTTTAGAAAAGGCTGCAAGAGAAACAGGTTCTATTGTAACATGTGAAGAACATAATATTTTAGGTGGTATGGGATCTGCAGTTGCTGAAGCGGTATCTGAACGATATCCAGTACCAATCAAGCGTATTGGCGCACAGGATATGTTTGGAGAGTCGTGCAGAGACAAAGAAATTCCACTTTTGCTTGAAAAGCATGGAATATCATCTATTAATATAGCAAATACTGTGAAAGAGGTAAGGAGAAAGACATCATGAAAATTTTCCTAGACACAGCTAATCTCGAATCTATTAGGATGTATAATGACATGGGATTGCTAGATGGAATTACAACAAATCCATCTTTGTTATCAAAAGAGGGTGGTGATCCTCATAAAACAATGGAAGAAATTGTCAGCATTATCAAAGGTGATGTAAGCCTTGAAGTTGTTGCAACAGACTTTGAAGGAATGATGGAAGAAGGAAGACGTCTACGTAAGTATGGTGAACATGTTGTTGTAAAATGTCCAATGACCGCAGAAGGTCTTAAAGCATGCAAAGCTTTGACAGCAGAAGGAATTCCAGTTAATGTTACACTTGTTTTTTCACCAAATCAAGCAATACTTGCAGCAAAAGCTGGTGCAAAATATGTTAGTCCATTTATTGGAAGATTAGATGACGTTGGAAAAGATGGAATGCTTTTGATTAAAGAGATTAAACAAATTTTTTCAAATTATAATTTTGGAACTCAAATTCTAGTTGCAAGCATTAGACATCCAATGCATGTAGTAGATGCAGCAAAAATCGGTGCAGATGTTGTAACTTTACCACCCGCAGTTCTAGGAAAAATGCTAAAGCATCAGCTTACTGACATAGGTCTGAAAAATTTCTTAGCGGACTGGGAAAAACTTAAAGCTGAAGATCCAAATATTAGAACTTAGATTATACACCAAGACTTTCTGCTTTTGTAATTTCTAAGAACACTTTATCTCCAACTGAAAGATTCATCTGTTTGTATTCATGCATGTCAAGTTTTATTGCAGTAACTCCACCCGGCATACCTCCCATTCCACCCAACATTTTATTGAGATCTTTCATCATGTCGTTCATGTTTGTGAATCCCATGACTTTTGGACCAAAAGGTGATTGAGGACTAGGAGTTCCCTCTTTTAGCTCCTTTGCAGATGAAAATGACACAATTACGTATGGTGCACCATCCGGTGCTGCATCAATGCTTCGAACTACAAATTCTTTCTTCATACACTTTATTCACAGAATTTACTTATATTTCATTTTTAAGATGAATTGGAACGAAAAGACAAGCAATTTCATATGTATTCTGAAGGTAATGTCATTATACTGTGTCTTTTTTAGTGAAATTCTCAAATTGATAGCATGAAAAGTGATGAGAAGAGATCACATAGACTCAACTATCTTCTTAGGTTTTATCTAAGTAATCCACGAGATCTTGACCTTTATCACAGAGCAAAACAAATGGGTGTCTCAGACTCTACTGCCAAGGACTATATGAGAACTGTAATAATTAGGGCAAAAAAGATACAATCCCGTTAAATTATTTACCACCTAAAAATTACTTTATTTTATGGAAATTTTCGTAGAAGAATGGAAAAAACTAGTAATTCACGAAGTTATAGAATACAAGTTTGATGATTGGGTAAA
>JBHIUX010000085.1:0-4535 GCA_042138065.1 Nitrosopumilaceae archaeon | reverse complement strand
AAGATGGATAACCTTCTTCTGCTGGCATTTCTTCTAAACGTCCACTCATTTCTCTTAGAGCTTCTGCCCATCTGCTTGTGGAATCTGCAACAAGTACAACATCTTTTCCCATGTCTCTGTAATATTCAGCAATTGTTACACCAGTGTAGATACTTGCTTCTCTTGCAGCTACTGGCATGTTACTTGTGTTTGCAACAAGAACGGTTCTTTCCATTAATGGACGGCCACTTCGTGGGTCTTTGAGTTCTGGAAATTCTACAAGTACTTCAGTCATTTCATTTCCTCGCTCACCACATCCAATGTATACTACAACTTGTGAATCTGCCCACTTTGCAATCTGGTGCAAAGTTACAGTTTTTCCCGTTCCAAATGCGCCTGGAATTGAGCCAGTTCCTCCTTTTGCAAGAGGGAAGAATGTATCAAGTACTCTTTGTCCAGTTAGTAGAGGAACGGTAGGATCATATCGTTTTTGATATGGACGTGGTTTTCGAACTGGCCACTTGTGATACATCTTTAGTGTTGATGATTTTCCATTTGAATCAACTGTAGCTAAATCTGTTTCAAGATCATATTCTCCTTCTGAAACAATGTTTGTTACTTTTCCACCAGCATGATCAGGTGGTACCATTATGCTGTGATCGATTAGTTCTGTTTCTTTTACAGTTCCAATAACATCTCCAGCTTTAATTTCATCACCAACTTTTACAGTTGGAATAAAATGAAATTTTTTTGTCAAATCAACTGGTGTTGTTGTAATTCCTCTTCCAATGAAACTGCCTGATTTTTTTGAAAGCTCATTTAGTGGTCTTTGAATTCCATCATAAATTTGACCAATGATTCCTGGTCCAAGTAAAACGGAAAGCGGATTTCCTGTACCAACTACAGGCTCACCTGGTTTTAATCCACTAGTTGATTCGTAAACTTGAATGAATGCAACATCACCAGTAAGACGAATTACTTCACCAATTAGTTTTGCTTCACCAACAGAAACAGTTTCGTACATTTTTGCATCAGACATTCCATCTGCTTTTACTGCAGGTCCGCTTACCCAAACAATTCGTCCTTGTGCTACCATGTCAGCTCCTTATTCCGAATTTTGTTGCAATCTCTTTCCTTATTAAAGGCTTCATGCGATCAAGTCTTGCATCAATAGTATTGTTAAAAGACATTGAACCGTCTTTTGATGAAACTTGTACGCCGCCTAAACAATCAATTGTTTCAGATGATAATTGTGAACCTGGAAATTTTGATAATAATGAATTTACAATTTCTTTATCTTTAGAATTTGTAGCAATGTTAACTTCTTTTGTGCCAAGTGTATTTGTTGCTTCAGAAAGAAGTGTTTCAATTAATTTAGAATAGTTTGCATCACGATTTACTGATTTGATTTGCTCTATTGCCTTATCAAAAACTTTTTGAACAGATTCTGCAACTAGCTTGAGTTGTTTATTTCTCGATTCCAAGTCAGAGCTTCCGACAATTTGTTTTTCAATTTTTTCAGCCTCTTTTTTTCCTTCATCAACAATTCTATCATATTCTTGTTCAAATTTTGATTCTGACTTTGTCAAAGTTTGCAAAGATTCATCAAAAGTAGATTTTAGACTTGAAGCAATTTCGTTTTCTGATTGTGAGAGAATTTTGTCAATAGTAGTTTCTAATTTAGAATCCGAAGCCACAATTTGCGAATCGATTGCTATTGGATTTTAATGTTTGGACATTCAAAAGTTTAGATCCCGATTTGGTTTTTGTGTTATCAAGTCTCTAGAAAGATTTTAAAAACGTGGCAAAGCCCTTTGGTGTGAGTTGGCCGTTGCAGAACTTATGGTAGGAACTGTTATTCTACCTAGAATGGAATCTGCAAAAGCTATATCTCGTTTAGCAGAATTTGAATGGTTTCATAAAATTGATGCAGAAAATGAGACCATGACACCAGAGATTGATGACCTGCTTCTTAGAGCCCAGAAAACTCATCAATCTATTGATGATGTTGTGAAGGGGCTCAAAATTCCTTTGCGAGTTGGAATTATGGAGATTCTTTTCAAAGGAACTGTAATCAAGAAAAAAAATTATGAAATTGATGAAGTGGAGAATATGATAAATGATTTGGAGAAAAATGCTCCTGATATCATTTCAAATGCTGCCAAAGTTCTAGAAGAGGATGCAAATACAAAACATTCTTTGGAGGAATATACCGCACTAAAAGAAACATTACAAATTGCCAGCAAGTTGAATATTGATCTTTCTAATTTCGGATTAATGAAATATTTTTACACTAATCTTTTTATCATCAACTCATCAGATTTTGAAGAGATTGAACGCTCGTTAGAAGGAATTCCAATGTATAAATTTGATTTAGAATCAAAAGACAAAGCTGCACTTCTAATAATTTGTGGTTCAAAAGAGTCAGATAATGTTCTAAAAATTATGCGAGCAATGAATGCCAATCCTTTTGCTATTCCTCAAGGTTTTCCACAAATTCCTAGTGAGGCATTTGCCTTGGCAGAATCAAAGATAAAGGAGTTAGAGGCAAAACAAAAAGCGATTTCAAAAGAACTTGCTATTATAACGAAAAAGATCCGTGCTGATGTTCTGGCATTGCATGAAACCTCTCTTGTTGCCAAAGATATTCTAGAAACATTACGTAAGCCAGGTGGAACAAAACGATTTGCAATTTTACAAGGTTACATTCCTAAAAAAATGGAAAAAAAATTCAAACAAGTAACAGGTCAATGGACATCAATAACTGAAGAAGTCACTGATCCTGAAACTTTAGCAAATCTTCCTGTTCATTTACAAAATCCAAAATGGGTTCGAACATATGAAGTGATTACTGATAGTCAAGGAATTCCAAAACGTGGAGAATATGATCCTACATGGATGATTGCTTTGATGTGGCCAATCTTTTATGGAATTATGTTTGCAGACATGGGTCATGGTTTATTGTTGATGGGATTAGGTCTTTTATTCAAGTTCAAAGGACAGGGAACGCTTTCAAGATGGGGCATGTTGTTAGCAATGTCTGGTGCTGCTGGTGCAGTAGCTGGATTATTCCAAGGAGAGGCGTTTGGTTTTCACTTAGAACACTTTGGTGCCTTTGAGTCTTTGTTACACGAGGGCGGTGCACTTCACTCAATTGAATGGCTAGTTGGAGCCATCAGTGTAGCAGAGTTAACATTTGAACAAGTAATTATGATTCTCAAAGTTTCAATTTTCTTAGGAGTCATACATTTAGGATGGGCCTTTATCTTACGAATCCATAGATTTTGGAGAACTGGAAATAAAATTACAATGTATTTTGAGGCAATACCAAACTTGTTCATGTGGTTAGCAGTTTTTGCAGTTATGATGGGCGCAATTGGTTCTGGATATGATGTCATGAACATGTACTCCAAAGTTCACACGGAAGCAGTTCCATGGATTACAGTTATTGTTGGCGAATGGGCAGTAGTATGGATTGTTGTTAGAATTGCTGTGATTGTAGTAATTGCTACAGTTGTGTTGATGATTGTCGGAGGAATACTTCACAACAAAAAACATCCAGATGAAGGTGGAGATATGGTAAGTGTAATCATGGAAGTTTTACTTGGTAAAACAGTAGAATGTTTGTCGCATACCATAAGCTATGCTCGAATCGGAATTATGTTATTGGTGCATGCCGCGCTGTTACTTACAGTTAACAATGCTTATGCGTCAATGGGAGGATTAGATTCTCCATCAGGTCTTGTACTAATTGTTGGAGGACAGCTAGGAATTATGATGATTGAAGGTTTGATTGTGTACATCCAGTCATTGAGGCTTCATTTGTACGAATATTTCACAAAATGGTATGATGGAGGTTCACAACCATTCAGACAATTAATTCCAGAGATGGTTTACAACAAATTCTCTTGGAAAAAATAGAAACTACATCAACGATTATTACTGAGTTAAGATTACTAGAATTATGTCAAAAGAGTTTATCATAACAATGATACCAGCTATTGTGATGGCCGCTTTTGCTGGCTTTGCATTGATGCAAATTTATCATTAAGTTTTTTCTTGAATTATTCAACAGGTAAATCTAATCTATTTCCCCATTCTCCCCAAGAACCAAGATAAACTCGAACATTTTTGATTCCGAGTTTTTTTAATGCAACAAACGTGTTTGCTGCTCTGTATGCACCTTGACAATAAGTTACAATTTCATCATCTTTTGAGAGTTTGTATAATTCTGTAAGATCATTATAGTCTTTGAATGTTCCATCAGATTGGATGTTTTTCTCCCAGTCGACGTTGATTGCGCCCGGAATGTGGCCTTTTTTGGCTGCACGAACTACTGTTCCATCAAATTCCTCCTTTGTTCTTGCATCAATGAGTTTGATTTTATCGAGATTATCTCTGATATATTCAAAGCCAACAAGTATCTCATCATTTGTCTTGCCTGAAAATTTTTCCTGCTTGAATGGATTTGTTTTTGTTTCTGTCGGCAGGTTTTCGCTTTTCCATTTTTGTATTCCTCCATCTAATAGGAATGCATTAGGATGTGAAAAATATTG
>JBHIUX010000084.1:0-4540 GCA_042138065.1 Nitrosopumilaceae archaeon | reverse complement strand
GGATCCAAGTCTATGATTTTCTCAGCCGCTTTGCGCAAAATTTCTTGTTTTGATGTCAATTAAATTATAAAAAAATTTTTTCGTAATATAACGTTTGATTTTGTTTAAATGGATTTTTTACAAATCAGAAATCAATCCTGATAAAAAATCTCCATATTCATCATCTGAAAATTTTATGATCTCAATTTTGTTCTCTTTTTCAGCTAGCTTTGCAGACTCTAAATGATAACATTCCTTTTTTCCATTTATTTTTCCAAAATAATATCCAGGACAAGAACAAAAATCCATCTCAGGATATACCCAGTATTCTTCTCCTTTGCCAACTACTGTCCAAATCTTTCTGTTGCTTGGCACAAAGATGTGCATTTTTACTCGTTTCTCTGAAACAGCAGATTCTGCTTTGGTGGTTTCTTTGTTCACAAGGAATTAATCTCAAATGCTTTGTATATTTTTGATGGTTGAAACTAGGTTAGTTCCTTCAAAACCTGCTCTAATTTTAGAAGGAGATACCAAAAATCTCATTGTCACAGATTTGCATATTGGATTTGAAGCAAGTCTAGCTGCAAATGACATTTTTGTTGGAAAAAACACCACAATCAATGAAACAATAACAGAGCTTTTAGAAATTATAAAAAAAACAAAACCAGATTCGTTAATACTGCTAGGAGATGTAAAATCCAGCATTAAATCAATTTCAAAAAACGAATGGAACGAGGTTCCAATGTTTTTTGAAAAAATTAAAGAAAAGATAAACACCATTTTAGTTCCTGGCAATCATGATTCTAACATTCAGAGATTGGTTCCAGATGGAGTGACACTAATCAGCTCAGCTGGCCTAGTGATTGAAAATACTTTGCTGACACATGGCCACACAATGCCCTCTGAAAATTTTTCTCACATTGACAAAATAATTATGGGCCATGTTCATCCAGTTTTCTTTCAAGAAGATTCTGTAATTAATGGACAAAGGGTTTGGATTTCAATTAAAACAGAAAAACAAAACGTCTTTCCCTCAAGCTCAGGGGAGCTAGAAATTACAATAATTCCTTCATTTAACAAATACTTTTACGCCACACACAAAAAACAGTACAAAAAATCAATTTCCCCAATAATTGAAAAGGTAAAAAAAGACTCTACAGCAAGAATCGTAACACTGGATGGGGCAGTTATTGGAAACGAGTCGATGATTTCCCAAGTGCTTTAAGAAATTTCATCATAAGGCTCTAGCGGAGTTTTTGTTGTCTCATTTTTTTGAAGCCAATCAAGTGTTTTAACAAATGATTCGGCAAGCTCAGTCGTTGTAAGAACAGGAATTCCCAGCTCTAGAGATTTCCTACGTATTTGATATTCATCATAAAGCATTCCCACGTATTTTTCCAGTGTAGAGGTGCTTGGAATGTTTATGATAAAGTTAATTTTTCTTTCATAAAGCAAGTCAGCAATGTTTGGTTTTCGCTCAGGTTCGCTGATTTTATGGACCACCTCCACGTCGCCAATTTTTTCTTCAAAGAATTCAGCAGTGTGCTCTGTTGCAAGAATTTTAAATCCAAGATTTTTTAGTTGGGCAATTGTTTGCAGCAGTTTTTCTTTGTTTTCCTGGCCTCCGATTGTGATTAGAGCAGTTCCCTCTTTTGGCAGGTTATACCCCACAGAGATTAGGCTTTTTGCAAGTGCATCATAAAAGCTGTTTCCAAAGCATGCAGCTTCTCCTGTTGATTGCATTTCAACTCCTAAAACAATGTCAGCACCCTCTAGCTGCATAAATGAAAACTGTGGAGCCTTGATTCCATAGTTATGGATTTTCTTCCACTGATCATGTGGAATGTGCGGTAAGGATTTTCCAACTATAGCATTTGATGCAAGACTGATAAGATTTGTCTTGACAAGTTTTGAAACAAACGGCATTGAACGGGAGGCGCGAATGTTTAGCTCAATGACATAGACATGACCGTCTTTGACAAGAAACTGCAGATTAAACGGACCCTTTACATGAAATGATGTTGCAATCTTGTCTGTATAATCTGTAATTGTTTCAATAATTTTGTTATTCAAACGCCATGGGGGAATGCACATCATTGCGTCACCTGAATGCACTCCGGCACTATCAATGTGCTCCACAATTGCGCCAATTATCACATTTTTACCATCACAAACTCCATCAACATCTACTTCAAGAGAGTTTAGCATGAATTTTGAAATTACAACTGGATGATCAGGAGATACAATTGTTGCCTCTTTGACATATTTTTTTAATTCATCTTGCGACCACACCACCTTCATTGCAGCCCCACTTAGAACATAGGATGGCCTGACAATTACTGGATAGCCAACATCCTGAGCAAATGATTTTGCATCAACCAGGCTTGAAAATGCCTGCCATTGTGGCTGCTTGATGTGCAGCTCATCAAGAACACTGCTGAATTTTGAGCGATTTTCTGCCATATCCACATCTTCTGCTTTTGTTCCCATGATGTTGATGCCGTTTTGTGCCAACGAAGGAGTAAGATTATTTGCGGTTTGGCCACCAACACATGTTACAACTCCTTTTGGATTCTCAAATTCAGCAATATCTAAAATTCGTTCTTGAGTTAGTTCCTCAAAGTACAGCCTGCTGCAAATATCATAATCAGTTGAAACGGTTTCGGGGTTACAGTTTACAACTGCCACATTTTTTTCTCCATGATCTTGCAATCCCCAAACCATATTCACAGTACCCCAATCAAACTCGACGCTGCTGCCAATTCTGTATGGCCCTGCACCTAAAACAATGACACCTTTTTCATCATTTGGTACTTCGAGATCATTTTTGTCTCCACCATAAGTCAAGTAAAGATAGTTTGTTTTTGCAGGCCACTCTGCTGCTAGTGTATCAATTTGTTTTACAGCTGGAATTATTCCAAAGTCTTTTCGAATTTTTCGAATTTCTGATGGTTTCTTTTTAGTTGCACGTGCAATTTGTTTATCAGAGAATCCATATCGTTTTGCATTTTTCATTAATGGTTTTTCTAATGGTTTTTCTTTTAGATTTGCCTCAATATCAACAATGTTTTTTATTTTTTCAATAAACCACGGATCAATTGCAGACAAGTCATAAATTTTTTCAACAGAGATTCCTTTCTTTAGTGCAGCAACCACATAGTAAAGAATAAGATCATCTGGATGAGACAGATGTTCTTCGATTTCTTCTTCGTTGTATGTTGCTCCATTAAAGCGATTCAATACCAATCCATCGTTTCCAATGTCAAGCATTCGGATGGCCTTTTGAAGTGACTCTTCAAATGTGCGTCCTACTGCCATTACTTCGCCAACTGATTTCATTGTCGGACCAAGTTTTCTATTTACCAATTCAAATTTTGCAAAATCCCAACGAGGATGCTTGCACACAATATAATCCAAGGATGGTTCAAAGCATGCTGTTGTGGATTTTGTGATATGATTTACTAGCTCTGGCAGAGAATATCCCAGACCTATTTTTGCAGACATGTATGCAAGTGGATATCCAGTTGCCTTGCTGGCAAGTGCAGATGAACGAGAAAGACGCGGGTTTATCTCAATTGCCACATACTTTTGAGAGGTTGGCTCTAGGGCAAACTGAATGTTGCACTCTCCAACAATTCCAACGTGCTTTGTTGCCCGCAATGAGGCAGACCTTAGCATGTGATATTCAGAATTATCAATGGTTTGAGATGGAGCCACCACAATGTTGTCCCCAGTGTGGACTTTCATGGAAAGGACATTTTCCATGTTACACACAATTACGTTGTTTCCAGAGTAATCCTGCATTACCTCATATTCAATTTGTTTCCAGCTTCCAACATATTCTTCTATCAAAACCTGCCCGACCAGACTAGCATTAATTCCACGTTCAACAATTTCATGCAACTCAATTTCGTTGTGAGCTATTCCTCCACCCTTTCCTCCAAGGGTGTAAGCCACTCGAATTATCACAGGATATCCTAATTCTTTGGCTACCTTTTTTGCCTCTTCAAAATCAGTTACAGTTTTGCTTTTTAGAATGGGAACATTGCATTCTTTCATCGAATCTTTAAAGAACTGACGGTTCTCAGTTTTTTGAATTCCTGGAATTTGTGTTCCAAGAACATTGATTCCATATTTTTTGAGAATATCAGATTCTTCTAGTTTTACACCGCAGTTTAATGCAGTTTGCCCACCATATGCTAGCATAATTCCATCTGGTCGTTCTTTTTCAATTATGGATTCAACATATTCTGGATTCACCGGTAGCAAGTACACTTGATCAGCAAACCTTGTATCGGTTTGAATTGTCGCAACGTTTGGATTAATCAGAATACTTTTCAGTCCTTCTTCGCGAATTGCCTTGAGGCATTGGCTTCCGGAGTAGTCGAATTGACGGTCGCTTAACGACTTTCGCCTGCTTCTCCGATTTTTATTGCCCCACTACCTAGAACAAGAACTTTTTTTATCGACTCATTTCTTGGCAGATTTTCCCTCCTCCATCAGGTGTTTCAGCTCTTCAAAAACGAACTTACAATCATAAGGTCCAGGTGATGCTTCTGGA
>JBHIUX010000083.1:0-4682 GCA_042138065.1 Nitrosopumilaceae archaeon | reverse complement strand
AAAAATTAAGTACAGTAATTGATCCTGATTTGAAAAAAGATATTGTTTCAATGGGGATGATCAAAGATTTGGAATTAAACGATGGCAATCTAAAGTTTACACTCGAACTTACAACTCCGGCTTGTCCATTTAATGCAGACATTGAAGAAGATACAAGAAAAGCAATTGGCGAGCTTGAAGGAATCAAAAACTTTGACATGAATGTTACTGCCAAAGTCATGGAAGGTCGTTCTTTAGAAGATGATACTGGACTTGCAACTGTAAAAAACATCATCGGTGTTGCAAGTGGTAAAGGCGGAGTAGGCAAATCTACTGTATCATTGAATCTTGCATTGGCATTGTCTCAAACAGGTGCCAAAGTGGGTCTGCTTGATGCTGACATTTACGGACCAAGTATTCCATTGATGCTTGGAATGAAAGATGCATTTTTGCAAGTTGACAATAACAAACTACAACCAGCTGATTCTAATGGAATCAAAGTTGTTTCATTTGGATTTTTTGCAGAACAAGAACATCAAGCAGCAATTTACAGAGGCCCAATAATTTCTGGAATTTTAAGACAATTTCTAGTTGACACAAACTGGACTGATTTAGATTATCTTATTGTTGATCTTCCACCAGGAACTGGTGACATTCCATTAACTTTAGCACAAACAATTCCAATTACAGGAATTGTGGTTGTAACAACTCCACAAGATGTTGCAAGCAATGTTGCAGTAAAAGCAATTGGAATGTTTGAAAAACTAAACGTGCCAATAATTGGCGTTGTTGAAAACATGAGTCACTTTACTTGTTCAAAGTGCGATGAGAAGCATTACATCTTTGGTGAAGGTGGCGCCAAAAAAATTAGTGAACAATTTAACATTCCATTTGTTGGAGAAATTCCACTAAACTCTGGAATAATGTCTGGTTCTGACATTGGAAAACCAATTATGCTAACTGATCCAAATTCTATAAGTGCTGAAGCATTTAGGAGTACTGCAAAAAACATTGCGGCGCAATGCAGCATTATTGCAGCAAAACTTCAAGAAGAATTGGCTGCTGAAGCAACAAGTACTTCAAGCACAAGTAGCTAAAGATTTTCAGTGCACCTTCCCAAAAACCTTCGTGAACAATTAAAGATTCCACTTGGAGTATTAATTCCAGATAATCAGACATCAAAAGAAAACATTCTCAAACATATTTCTGAAAATTCATTTTTAATTACAGTTGGCGATGCAACAACAGAAAAAATGCAAAATTTTGGAATAATTCCATCACTTCAAATCATTGATGCACAAGAAAAAAGAGTAAAACGTGAACCGCCAAAAACAAGTAAAATTTCTACAAATCTTTCTTGCAAAAATCCTGCAGGTGAAATTACAGAACAAAGCATTGAGATAATTAAACAGGCATTTTCTTCAAAACCTCCTGTCAGAATTAATGTGGACGGTGAAGAGGATCTTCTAGTAATTCCTGTTTGCCTTCATGCACCAGAAAATGCACTAGTCATGTATGGGCAACCAAATGAAGGCCTAGTTGTGGTAACTGTTAATGAAGAGACAAAAAAGAAAACTAAATCAATCCTTGATGCTATGAATTAGTAGGGTATGATGAGACGGTGGCTGTATGATCTATGATTACACCTACTAAACTCTGACCCCTTTGTAATCAAAATGAACAAAGACTGACACAACAATTGACAATTCAGAATAAACTGTATTTTTGAAAAAAATCTACATGAAACTAGAGCCAGAACTAAAATTACAAATTCTTGAAAAGGTTGGAATTTATTCAAATAGATTTTCAATTCCTGAACCCAAAGTTCTCTTTACTCCAAAAGAGGTTCTTGATGAACCAAAAGAACTAACTGAGGGAAGAAGAACAACTGCCTACAAATATTATGGAATTTCATATATGCAAAGCAATCTGATCTTTTTGAATGTAAAAAAAATTCCTGATGAAAAAACACTAGAAAACACAATTGTTCATGAATTGATCCATATGAGATTTCCTTATCTTGCTCATGGAAAAAGATTCAACAAGTTAGTGCGACAAGGATTGAAAGGAAAAACTTTTGCATCTTATCAAAAAAGAAAATGAAAATTTTCTCAAATTTCAGTCTATGATTTATATTTCCCACATATAGGCAAGCAGGTATAAAATGGAGGTACAAGAACTTCTGCCAATTGGGGCTGGCATAGCATCTTTTGCTGTCGCTGCGGGATTTGCTGCTTGGGTTTCAAAACAAAAGACTGGAACCAAGGAAATGATGGAAATTTCTGAAGCAGTACGAGTTGGAGCAGCCGCATTTCTCAAAAGAGAGATGAAAATTATTGTCCCAATCGCAATAGGACTATCTGTCATCATTGGATTCTTTATTGGCTACTCAAATGGAATTGCATTTGCAGTTGGCGCAGCACTATCTGCAATTTCTGGATTAATTTCACTAAAAATCACTGTCAAAGCTGCAGTAAGGTCTGCAAATGCATCTAGTACAGGACTAGGAAAAACATTTGCATTAGCATTTAGGGGTGGAGCTACAGTTGGCCTTGCGGTTCCTGCAATGGCTTTACTTGCAATTACAGGATTGTATTTTGCTTTTCCAGATCCAATTACAATTGCCGGAGTTGGAATTGGCGCTAGCTTGATTGCATTGTTTATCAGAATTGGTGGTGGAATTTACACAAAGGCAGCAGACATGGCTGCAGACTTGGTAGGAAAAGTAGAGGCAAACATCCCAGAAGACGATCCCCGAAATCCTGCTACAATTGCTGATAATGTAGGCGACAACGTCGGCGATGCAGCAGGAATGGGTTCTGATGTTTACGAATCATATATTGTTACAATGTTAGCGTCAATACTCATCGCAGCACTCATTGGAGCTCCAGAAAACATTCTTTATCCAATTCTAGTTGGCGCATCAGGAATGCTTGCTTCAATTATTGGAGCAGTAACTGTAGGTTCTAAAAACATTACAGATGTAATGAAACCACTAAACAAAGCATTTTACATTTCAGCAGCGATTGCAATTATCTTAAACTTTATTTTCATGTATTATTTCCTTGGTCAAGATACAATTGCATATGCATTATTTGGATCCACTGTAATTGGCGTCATACTAGTTCCTGTAATTCAAAAAATTACAGACAGATATACAAATTACAAATACAAACCAGTTCAAGAAATTGCTGATTCGGCAAAGTGGGGATATGCATCACTTGTACTAATGGGAATTATCAAAGGAATGCAATCAACAGGTCCGTTCATGATTGCACTAGTTGTTGCAATTATTGTTTCGTTTGCAATTTCATCATCAGCAGCACCAGACCCCTCTCAAGCACTAATGTATGGAATTTTTGGAACTTCTCTTACTGCAATGGCAATGCTTAGTCTTGCTGGAATTGTTCTAAGTATTGATGCATTTGGACCGATTGCAGACAACGCTGGAGGAATTGTAGAGATGACTGGAATGGGAGAAGAAAATCGTAAAGTTACAGATGAGATTGATGCGGTTGGAAATACTACAAAAGCTATAACAAAAGGATTTGCAATTGCAAGTGCAGGTCTTGCAGCCCTTGCAATGATTCAAGCATTTCAGTTTGAGGCAACTGAAGTCTTCCATCAAGTGTTTGATTATAGTTTAACAAATCCTGCAGTTATTGTAGGACTTTTAGTTGGCGGATTAATTCCATTCATTATTAGTGGTACTTTGATAAATGGAGTCTCTCGAGCAGCTTCAAAATTAGTGGATGAGGTTAGACGTCAATTCAAAAATGATCCTGAAATTCTTACTGGTAAATCAAAACCAGATTATGCACAATGTGTTGATATTGCTACAATAGCATCTGTAAAAGAACTATGGAAGACAGCAAGTATTGCAATTGCTGCACCAATAGTTTTAGGTGTATTATTGGGACCAACTGCAGTTGCAGGTCTGTTGATGGGTGCAGTTGTTACAGGAATATTTCTTGCATTTCATCTAGCAAACACAGGTGGTGCATGGGATAATGCAAAGAAATTGATTGAAATGAAGGGAGAAAAAGGAACAGAAGAGCACAAAGTTGCAGTTGTAGGAGATATTATCGGCGATCCTTACAAAGACACAGCTGGTCCTGCTTTAAACACAGTAATCAAATTGCTTAATACCGTTGCAATTGTCTTTGTTTCGGCATTTGTTGCAATTATTGTTCTTTAGAAAAATTATTCCTCAACAACTAGTGTCATGTCAAGCTCATCAATCTGTGCCTTGATTGCTTTTTTCAAAGTGTCATTGTGATCATCACAGAACTTGAAATAATCATCGACTGTTTGAAAACAACCGCAAATCCATTTTGTTTTCTTGTCACCTTCAACTGTGTGTTTTGCATATGGATGCTTTTCCATACTGTACAATAATAGGAACAGCTAAAAAACTTTAGAAAAATGAAAAATTAGAAGGAGTTTATGGACAGCCTTCCATTTTTTGGATGAAAAATCCGTCTTTCTCAATTGCTTGTGCAACTGGTTCTGGCGCACCTTGTGAATGACAGAACTGACATTCTTCAGTTGTCACAGTTGCATCTGCTTCACCAATTGTTGTTAACCACTTTTTGGCATACTCTATTGCTTTATCATGATCTTTTTCAGAAGTAATCACATCAAAATGCATAGTATGTCCATCACTGGCTTTTACGTAAGTATCGTATACGTGAATTTCCATA
>JBHIUX010000082.1:0-4793 GCA_042138065.1 Nitrosopumilaceae archaeon | reverse complement strand
TCTAAATGTTCCTAAAGAAAGAGTTCCTTCTTTGTCAGTAAATATTTTGTCAGTTTTTACTTCATTTCCATCAGGATCCAACAATGTTAGTGTGATAATGACAGTGGGTCCAGAATTTCCCAGAATCAAAATTGGATCTCCTGGTTTGTAGTTCTCTTTGGTTGTACCAATTTTCACTTCGCCAGAACCTGTTTGCAAACCTACTGAAAACTGATATTCAGCCTGAGCATTTCCTCTTTGAAGTACTGCTGTATAAACTCCTGAAGAATAACTGGTAAGATCTAATTCATAATCTTTCTTTCCATCAGGTCCGAGCGTTATTGAAACAGATTCGCCTTTAGCTTGATCTGAAGGGTCAACTACCAATAAAGTGATTGTAGACGATGGTGGACCAATTAGAGATAAAATTGCAGTTTCACCTGCTTTGTAGTTTAGTTTATCCATTTGTGCAACTAGTTGAACTTCTGGTAGCTCACCTAACCCAACTAAAACAATTTCTGATTGTTCTCCTTGAAAAGCTACAAGTGCATATGTTCCCTGTTGTGATGAAAATAAGGTTGGGAATTCAAATTCAAAGAAGCCATCGCTTTTTGGCTGTATGGCATCTGAAAAAATTTCAGAACCTGTTGGATCCTTTAATACGATGTCAATTTTTTGATTTGCTAATGCAGTTCCGTTAAAAGTTAAATTTTCACCAGGCTCAAATTTTATTTTAGCTGGAACAATTTGAATCGTCTTTGATGATTCTACGGTCCAACTTTTTTTAATTGTAGTTATTCCATCACTTATCTCTGCAGAATATTTTCCTAGCGGTGTATCAAGTGATACAATTGTATCAAAAGACCATTTTCCCTGTTGAGAAACATCGGCTGCCACTGTGGTGACTATTTTCCCATCAGGATTTTTAATTTCAGCAGTGACAGTTCCACCGGGTTTACCAGTACCAGAAATTAATAATACATCACCTGGGTTAATTGTTAATGGCAAACCACTAATCGATAATTTTACTTCTTGTTCTGCAACTCTAGCTTCTCCTCCTCCAAGTCTAATGCTAATTGTTTTTTCATTTTTCTGATTATCCTTTACAACAAAATTTACTCTGTCTGCTTTTCCTTCAGGAAGTTTTGTTGTCAACATAAAATGTCCATTTTCATCAGTAACAAAAGAATCTAAAAATTGCTCATTCATGTATAAATTCAATTCTTGATTTGAGTTGAATTGTTCTCCAGTAACTCTTACAGTGCCTCCGGCATTTGGTTTTTCAGGAATTAATCTAAATTTTGAATTTTCAAAAATCCCTGTTTCTCCACTTGGTGTAGTCGTACCCTTCTTGATACTTGGTTTTGATGGGGATTCAGTTACCAAAGTTTTTCCAATTTGCACTTCATTGGAATTTTTATCAATTGCTTTCCAGTTTATTCCTGGTTGAGTTTTATCAGTTTTAACTCCAAATTTTACGGATTGACCTGGCTTGATTGGATCAGTTGATGTAAAAATGATCAAACCCTGAGGAGTTCTTTCCCCAGTCCACCCTTTTTCAGTTTTAAAAGATGTGAATGCATTATCTGCTCCAAGCCAAATCCTAAATGTTTCAATGTCTGTGTTTCCTTTATTTTCAAATTCAATAATTGTAGTTTCTTCAAACCCAATACTTTTTGCAGCAACAACATTTTCTTGGGCAACAATTTCGTTTAGAGAAAATAGTGTAAAAGCTGATGCTACAATTAAAAGCGAAAGAAAAACGCCCCTTGTGAAGGAACTATTCATATGATTCATTGATTCTTGCCTCCAAATTAAACCTTAATCAGTTTTTTTGAAATTCATATTTTTTGGTTCTGGAATAATTCTTAGTAAAGCTCATTAACTTCTAGTCAAACCTTGGCCTTTGGAACCTTGTCTTTATCATCCTTTGAGACAAAGTCTTGATGCTGCCTAATCCGTTCTGCAATCATTCGATATAAAGATCTGAATTGGTCCTTTGTTTTATCACTTAGAAATCCTGCCTCCCCTAGAGAGATTTTCTCACAAATATACCTGGTAATCTCTTCATTATCAAAATTGCCCCAATCATCTTCTCTGTGCTCTTCCCAAATTGATTGGAGATTTTCTAAAACCCCGCTTTTGTTCTTTGATTTTACTTCATCTGGTGTAAGATTGATGAATCCTTCCTGTCTAAGCTTTATCTCATAAGTCTGATTTACTGCATGAATATAGTCTTCAAGCACCATATAATCTTCAATTGATTGGAGAGATTTGCCCTCTCTTTCAAAAAATATTGTCTGAACCTTGGAAAAATCATTTGCTACCAGCTGGGCTGAAATCTGTTTTGATTCATCACTATTATCCAGTAAAACAAAAGTTCTGTAACCATGATTTCTATAAAATATTGCAAGTGGTAGTACTGAATTTTTGTTAAATGCGGCTACAACATTTAATGGATTCATTGAGATGTTTGGATCTTGCAGAAATTTGTCAAATGCATTAAGATACATGCTATCAGACATTGTTTCAACAATTATTATTGGTCTTGAATTTGTTCCAATTTCTCTATCAACAATTGATTCTACGAGACCCTTTGACAATCCATAAAGAATTGGAGTTAATGTTTTATCATCAGCATTCCAATAATCGTAAAAAATTCTACTAAGATGTTTTCTTTTATCTAATTCTACAACCAAAAGATTGCCAGGAGTATAATCAAATATCATAAATGGAGAGTGTGTTGCATAAAGCACTTGGTTGGAACCTGCAAGATCTTTTAGCAGGTCAGAAATTCCCATCTGTTGTGTTGGATGCAAGTTTCTTGCAGGCTCATCAAGCAATAAAATTGCCTCCTTCAATTCGGCCCTTTGTGTTTCAGCTGCAAAATTTACAATAAAAGAAAAGGTCCACTTGAAACCTTCTGCTCTTCTATTTAACAGACCAGTGTTAGTTATTGTTCCATCTTTGTGTACATCTGAAATTACCACACTCATGATATTTCCGGGCTGATATCTCAAATCGACATGAATAGGATCTCCTTTCCAGGCGGGATTTAGTCTGTTTGTTAATCTATTACTAGCTGTATTTAGAAACTTGATTAATTTTGAAGGACTATCCCTTAATTGTTCCATTTCATTAATATCTAATTCAGCTAAATAGAACAAATTTCGAACCGTTTCGGCTCTATCAAACTCTTCGATGTACTCAATTCCGTCTTTTCGCACTCCTCTTTCCTCTTTTTGATATTCATTGAGATTGATGTTTCCAAAAATTTTCTTATAATCTGAAAAATACACGAATCGAGGATGTAACTCATTTTCAATAAAATTCTCTAATGCATTTCTGTCAGTTGTTCCTTTTAGAAGATTTGAGAATTGATTTTCAGGCTTGGCATAGATTTTTTCCCATTCTTGAACAACACTTGGTTCTTCTGTGGCAACTACGTGTACACTATTACTAAATTCTGCCATCTCACTGTCAAAAACTTCTTGATCTTTTGGAGGAGGTCCTTCAAAAAATTTTGTCTTTAATTGAATACGAATATGATTTGGTATAGAATCTAAGAAATTGAAGATTTTCTCAGTAAAATTTTCCCAAGAGTTTATTCCTTTATTTTCATCTTCACTAATTTTGATATTTCCAAAATCATATTGAGTTCCGGGATATGTGTTTGTTCTAAAAATTCTAATCTTTTTTATTTCTGGAATGTTTGGAAATTTTTCCTTTATTAGACCAATTTCTTTAGGACTTAATTCAAATTCTCCCTCTGCTAATTTTATTTCAGACTTTAGCTCTTCTGACATTTCATCACAAAGATCAAGATCAGATACTATCTCATCCTTGTTCAGTAATGTTAATGCTTGAAGAATTGTAGTCTTTCCACTTTCGTTTCTTCCAACAAAAGCTGCTAGATCTCCAACCGTTATTTCTCCAGAATCATGGATACAGCGATAAGCACGTACCCTAAATTTTCTTAGACGCATCTAGCCAGCTTTTTGATCGACTTTCATTTAACCGCTTCGTCAAATTTATTCGCACAATTCGGTTTGCTAAATAGATATAAGGGAACAAAAGTTGAACATTCGAAGTGGCTGCAAGAGGGACTGTTTATGTTGTTTTTCTTTTACCAATGGCATTCTCAATAATTTTTGGTGCATTCGTTTTGAATGGTATTTTAATTGAAGAACCAGATCGTGAACTAAATATGTGGAGATTTGACTCAACTTTTGTTTCAACCAAAGATGTTGAAATTTTAGGATTAGAAAAACAATATTCTGTATCAGAACCTGTTAAAGTACAAGTAGCAATTGAAGATTCTAGTTTTGATTGTGGGGATCTCTACATTACAATTTATGACGTTAGCTCTTTTTCAAAAGAGGTAGTCACTCAGAGTGGATTTTTTGATCAATGCTTTGCTAAAAATAACTCTGTGTTGCCAATTGGCGATAAATTTTCAGAAATTGTTGATAAATCTGGAAACTATGAAATCACCGCTCAAATGGTTGATGAAAATGGTAAAAACAGCGTTTCTGGTAGTGCAAAATTCACAGTAAAGTAGGAAAAAAAGGATGTTATATATTGAAATTAAAACGACCGATAAAAGAAGATATTCTAAAGTATTGGTGATTTAATGGCAAAAAATGAAGATGATGCAATTTCTAAAATCGAGGAGCTAAAAGCCGAATTAAAGTCTCTTAAAGATAAGAAAAAAAAATTGGGTAAACCAAAAGCAACTAAAACCAAGAAAAAAACTGCAAAAAAAGAAAAGAAAAAAGCTGAAGCTAAAAAGAAAGCAGAGAAAAAAGAAAAGA
>JBHIUX010000081.1:0-4872 GCA_042138065.1 Nitrosopumilaceae archaeon | reverse complement strand
TCTTCTGCATAAACATCAAATTCTGCATGCATTCCATTAGGATCTTTTGAATAACCTCTCATCCCAACAACAAGTACTGGTGGTGTGACAAGAACAGTGCCTAGACTTACCAACTGTTTTCCAGCATTTGGGGTTTTTTCACGGTCATCTATGGAAACAATTTGAACACAACCTGCTTTGAATCCCGCATGAGCAAGTAATTTTGGTTCTTCTGAAGAAATCTCAGGCCATGCTCGAATTCTAGCTTCCATACTTTTAGCACGTGCTCTAGGAAGATATCCGATACTACCTCTACGTGGTTGACTCTTTCTACGATGTCCCATGGATAAACGGAGAATGTCGTTAACCCCATTATATACCTACTAACATTTTCAATGTTTTTTTGAAATTTTTTTAAAAAATGATCCTTAAGGTTGTAACAAATCAGTTGCAACAGTCCAGATGCTTATCCCGCCAATTATTACTCCAGCTGCCCCTACAATTATTGCCATGATCAAAAAATTCTTTTTCTTTTTCACGTCTTTGTTTTTTTTATTTTAATTGTAAACGTTTTGTTCCGTGTTTAGAACTGTAAGTGTGCCCAAGATTGCTTCTTCTAGCCTAACTGTTTCGGTTGCCTGCGCTGGGAAAAAATTCAAGACTTTAGTGTTTTGGATTTGTTTGATTCGACTACCTAGAATTTCATGAATTCCTTTTGAAGGGGATCCAAAAACTAAAAGTAATGGCTCCTTTGATTTTGAATACTCCTTCACCATAAAATTTGTTATTGGTTTACCTTTTCTTGATGTTAAAATTATATTTCCTGACCAAGTTGATACGAGTGAAAATATATTTCCGCGCTCCTTTACTTTGTATCCCCAGTACTCCGAAATTTCCTCTTCTGCAATCTCTTTAATTTCTAAATCTGGGAATCCTTTCTTAAATTGTGCAGTAACCCTTTTCCCAATCTTTGATTTACCATAATAAGGAATTAATTGATTAATCCCAAAATCCACAAAGAATCTTCCTTTTGCAGATACTATTACTCCTTCTCTAATGTCTCCTGTTTTGATTTTTTTAATATTTGCAGGTGTTATGTGACTTGGTATTTTTAATGGATGCAACACACCTGCATATTTTAGCTCATTCACCTTTGGAAAAAGTCTTTTTCGTAAAAACGGTGGTGTTTCAAGATATTTGAGAATTGTAACTAGAAGATGAGCATCGTTTTTATCATCACTTTCTTTGTAAATGTAGATTGTTGATACTCTGAAAATTGCACATGCTCTTGCAATTCCGGCAATTTTTCTTGATTTATCAAGTTTTGTAGCATCGTCTGATAGTGAAGAATCAGGTATGGCAATAGAAATATTCAAGAATTGTTCTTTTTGAATTAATTATAATAAGTTATTCTAACTGCTTGGTGCAGGATATTTTTCTTTTGCAAGTTTTGCAAACTCTGTCACTTGTTTTTCTGAAATAATTTCAAATTGTTTTGCGTCAGATTTTATTTGTGCCATTCTGATGTGTTGAGTTCCATCTTTGTCTTCACTTCCAAGATAAATTGATGCTGCTGCAAGAACAGAGGCATCTTCAAGTGACAATTCTGATTTGTAATTTTTTTCTAAAAATTCTGTTACCTGATCAGAACCAGAACCGATTGCTACTGCATCATATGAGATGTATGTACCACTTGGGTCGGTAAGAAACAACTGACTGTTGTTATCATTATCAATTCCACCAAGAATTAATGCTACTCCCATTGGTCTTACTCCTGCATATTGCGTAAATTGTTGACATTGATCTGCTAGATGTTTTGCAACTGTTTCAACATCTACTGGTTCTGCATAAATTAGCTTGTTGCTTTGAGAAAAGAATCTTGCATTGTCTACTTGACTTCGTGCATCCGGAATGTAGCCTGCTGCTGCAACTCCTATATGATCATCTACTTGGAAAATCTTTTGCGCGGTTTCAGAAATCTGAAGTTTTCGTGGTTTTTCTTCTACTGCTATCACAATACCACTTTTTGTTTTAATGCCAACTGCAATAGTTCCTCTGCGAACTGTTTCGATGGCATATTCTACTTGATATAATCTGCCGTCTGGTGAAAAAACTGTAATAGCTCTATCATAACCTTGCTGCGCAGGAAGCATTTCATTTTTTTCTGATTTGAAAGCTTATTTTAAGTCTACTCGCCTCCTCAGAGCATGAAATTTCAAATTAAATTCGCTGGCCACAAAAACATACGATCACTTCATCCCAAGACAATTGAAATCACAAAAGAATCTCATCTAACCACTCAGGGGGATTGCATTGTGGGAGTATCTGCAACTTGTGGATGCAAAGATATACCAAATAATCTGAAAAAGAAACTAAAGGATCCAAATTCAGTCATCAATTTCTCCATAGGTGTGAAAGATTATTCCTTCAAATTTTCTGCAAAAGGGCACAAAAATCTTGTTTTGAGTCATGTAGATGACATTGTTATAAGAAAAAGTAATTTTGTTTGCCCCAGAACGTTGGCTGTGGGCTGTGACAAAGCATCAGATTCTATTCCACGAAAAATCATAAAACTGTTACAAGATCCTAAGGCAAAAGGGGTTCTAACGATTGATGTTCAATAACTAGTGATGACAATTTGGTATGATATTGCACACCTCTTGAAAATAATACAAAGTTGGTAGCAATAATATCAATCGTCAAATCCCTCGAATCCCCAATGCCCGACTTTTGAATTCGAGGGGTTTGGTGATGCTGTGATTGGATTTTATAGTCAAAAACATAAAGTTCTGCCATGAGCTTGAAATCAAAACTTTTTGTTGTTTTGCCACTTGCAATCTTTGGTGCAATTGTATTTGGGTTTGCCATCTATAACACAATTTGCAAAAATGCTTTTACGGATTTTTTTAACTGCTAAAAACAGTCCCATATATTGTTAAATCAAGCTTAGCGAGATTTTCTTAAATTATAACGTCTCTTACAATTTGTGCAAAATAGGAAAATTGAGCTTCCAATCTCAAAAAATCCATCAGACCCTCAACTAAAAAAATTAAAAGAATATTTCAGAGAAATGCCCGTAGAAGAAATTTTAGCTGGTCTGAAATTTGCTAGAAACCGATGGAATGCAAAAGACGCTGGAATTTTAAAAGTTGGTCGAAAAAGCATTATTCAAAAAGAGGTTCATTCTGTGACAACTGAACAAGCACAATGGCGACTTAAAAACTGGAAAATGATGATTGCAAACTATCGAAGGCGAGGATATAGCTATCCAACAATATCTAGAATAAAAAAAATCTTGATTCAAAAAAGTAGAAAAAAATCAAAATAATGTCTTAAAATTTACAGTTGTTTAATTTTTGATATTAATTTAAACAGTTTTAAAATTCGGTAATGATCCTACTTATTTTTTAAAATACACTATAATTTTCAATGTCGTCAGCAATGAATACTGAAATGGATGCGGAAGGCAAACTCGTGAGTATGATTATGGAGGCAAATAAGTATGTCAGATATGCTGCAATTTGTGATAGTGAAGGAAAAATCCTATGGAATAGCCATAGAAACGATGTAAACAATATTCTGACTCTTGATGAAACAAAATCTTCACTAAAGCGTTCAATGGATACTTGGAAAGCTCGTGATGAATTATCTAGCAAAATTGGAAAAGGTCAATATGCAATTGTAGCCTATGATAAAATAAAACGAATAACGGTTCCATTACCTAACAACCATATGTTATTTGTAAGTGTTGAAGGAGAAAAACCTGCTTACATCAAAGATATATTGAATATCGTAGATTACATACAAAAAAATCCAATGTAGAGAAAATAAAAAACTGGACTATGCAATTGCATAGTCCAAACTATTTTCTAGATGAAGGCCTCTTTTTTGAGTTGGACTTCTTCTTTTAGTTCAGAAGGCAATTCTGGGATGCTAGCCTTTGCCTGTCCTTCGATAATGCTATGTGCTTCTTCTAAAATTGCATACGTTTCAGAGCTTGTATTGTCTGCAACGCTAAGTGAATGTGAGCTAACACTTGAGCCTTTCATAACATCTCCTAGCATGCTTGAAAGATCTTCCATGTAGGAGTTTGCCTCAGGCATTAATCCACTTATTGATGTACCAAGACCCTTGATGATTGACATCGCAGGACTAAGTGTAACTACAACATCTCCTAATTCTGAAACTGTGTTTAATCTGATCTGAATTTGTTCCATGGCAAGTTTTGCACCACCTATCATGTTTCTCATTTTTCGTATTTGATTTAATTCAATGGCGTAAGCTTTTGCATAAGTGTGATTGTTTGATCTTTGTGCATTCACTATTTTTTCAAAGACAATTTCGTGCTTTTTTTGTAATTTGCCATGAATGCCATCTAATTTTGTAATTTGAAGCTCTAATTTTTTCTGTGCTTCATCAATCTTGTTTTTAACTGGGGCTTCGGGTTTTACTTTATCAATTATTTTTTGAGAGAGATTATCTCCGCTTCCATTTCTACTCCATTTTGATATCAAATTCTATTTTTCCCCATCCTGCCTCTAAAAATGGGTTTTAAAGAAATCTGTAACTGAAATGTATGTCACTACAGTAACATCCCCCTTTGGTTACAGGCTAGCCAAAAGTAAATGTGTAAATCTCAAATCCAGGCTCAGAAATGTCAATTTTTAGCAGATGCGACGCTGCTTTTTCACTATTTACTAAATTGTATAATCCTGCTTCTGTAGTTTGTAGAGTTCCAGAAATAACATCGTTTCCAGAATAATTTTCGGGAATTGGCATTTCATCCAGAAAAATTTCCAATGCTGCATTATTTGCAGTTACGATGTTTACTTCCTTTGCATGGTATGACAAAACTATGGAGCCAGTATTTGAAACCAATTTCATACTGCCTTC
>JBHIUX010000080.1:0-4941 GCA_042138065.1 Nitrosopumilaceae archaeon | reverse complement strand
AGAAAAGAAAACTAAAGAAGAAAAAAAGGAAGAAGAAAAAACACTTGAAGAACAATTAGAAGAAGAACTTTCTGATGAGGAAATTGAAAATTTCCAAATTGAAAAAGTCGATATGGAAAAACTCACTCACAAAGTCTGTGATATCCTAGTTGATCGTGAATCTATGGGAATGATTCAAAGTGAATTATGGAAAAAACTTAAACTTACAAGTAGGGATGGTTCTCGACTTGCATTAAAGCTAGAAAGAATGGGAATTATTACTAGAGAAAAAATTCTTGAAAAAGGACGATGGACTTACAAACTAATCTTAAAGAAAACACCCATTAGTACAACATCAATTGAAAACGCACCATGTTTGATCTGCCCTGTAGAACAAAAGTGCTCAATTGATGGAGAAATAAGTCCTAGAACATGTCAATGGATTGAAGATTGGGTTACAATAGATATTAAAAAATCAAAGAAGGAACAATGAAATTAATCGATGCAAGAAAGGATCATTATAGAAAACTTGCTCACGAACAGGGATATAGAAGCAGAGCTGCATTCAAACTAAAAGAACTCAACAAGGCTTATCGAATAATTGGCCCTGGATTTTTAGTTCTTGATTTAGGATGTGCACCTGGTGGTTGGACTCAAGTTGCAGTACAGCTTGCAGGAAATCAAGGAAAAGTAATGGGCGTTGACACCTCTTATGTTGAGGATATACCTGGAGCAGAACTTCTTAGAGGCGATATTGAAGACGAATCAATTGTAGACGAAATTTTTGATTATTTTGAAAGAAAAGTAAATGCTGTAATTTGTGATATATCTCCAAATGTAACTGGTAATTGGTCAGTGGATCATGCAAAACAAATCTCTCTTAACTATTCATGTGCAAAAATAATGGATCAGGTATTGGCCTACAAAGGAAATGCCTTGTTTAAGGTATTTGATGGAGAATTTTCAAATGAATTTCGAGATTTTTTAAAGAAGAAATTTGCCAAAATTATTACTACAAAACCAAAGGCTAGTCGAAAACAAAGTAGTGAATTGTATTATGTTTGCTTAGGATACAAGGGCTAGGAAGAAAAAATTTCTAAAATCTCATCAATTCTGGCACTAGTTCTAAACCCAGTTGGATTTAGTGATGTTGGACTGGCATCAAATCCCTTTGATTCTAGTTTTGAAATTGCATTATCCAATTTTAATGGAGAAACTTTCATTCTTGAAGCAATTTCATCCAGAGTAAAATAGGTTCCTGGTTTTTCTGATTCTAGAATTGATTTTGAAATTATTTTTTCACAATTTTTATCAACTATGTACTTTGGAATATCATCTTGCATTGTTTCTAAAAATTGTTTTTCAAAAAGTTGCCCAATCCACAATGGACCAGCTAAATCAACACTACCATTGCAAACATCACAAGAATTTACATGCTCATTAATTATTTTTCTATTTCCACAAGTTTTACAATGTAAAATATAACCAATATTTTCATTTTGATCTGGTCTGTTTAAGATCCTAAGATATGTTCTATAGTAATGTAAATCACTTTCAACAAATATTGGGATTACCTCAATGTCTAGTCTTGCAGCAATTGTTCTAATGCATCCAAGAATTAGTCTTATCGCAATTTCATTAGAATATTCAGTTTTTACAGGAATTCCACCATATCGTCTTTTACACGCATCTTTGAATAATCCATGAAGAACTTGCAAATCTGTTGCAGTTGCCGATAGCATTCCTCCATGCATTGTTGCCCTAATCCCACAGTCAATATACTTGGCAGGAGATCCAAAAGGATCAATATCTACTATGGTTCCTCTTTCTCCTTTTTTTGAAAATGAACTAAAGAATCTGCATACTTCATTTTCAGAAGTTTGAAAATTTTGTAAATTATTAATTAAAGCAGATTTTTTTGCAAGCTCTAACGCATTTGGATTTAAATCATTAACAATTACCTGTTCCACATTGGATATTTCATTGGCAACCCGTAGTCCTCTAGCTCCTATTCCAGATAATCCTTCAAGAAAAATTTTTGGCCCATCGAAATTTTTTAAAAATGCAGAATATGCAATAATTGAAAAATCTCTGTTTAATTTTGCTTTTGGATTAAAGAAAGCAGGATCCTTTGGAGGAACTTTTTCATTTATGGAACCTGAAGGTACTATGAATTTCGTTTTTCCTTCCATTATTTCAATAAACTCTGCAGTTTGCAATTCTAATTCTTAATTTTCTTACACCTATAATGGTTTAATACTGCAGAACTTGAGAATCTTCGTGCAAGTTTGTGGGGTGGATGATGCTGGTAGAGGTTCATTAGTTGGACCACTTGTAATAGCTGGAGTATCTTTAAGCAAATCGAAAATACGTAAACTAAGTTCCATGGGAATAAAAGATTCAAAAAAACTCTCTCCATTACAACGTGAAAAATTATACAAAAAGATAATTAAGTTTGCAGATGCTTACTATGTTGCAAAAATTAATCCATATACAATAGACAAAAGTGTTTTAAAACATGAATTAAATGATTTAGAAGCAAAATACATGGCTAGAGTTATTTCAAAACTTAATCCAAACGTTTCATATGTTGATTCTTGTGATGTTAATCCATCTAGATTTGGTAAAACAATTTCAAAACTTTCAAAAAAGGATAAAATTAAATCATATCACCACGCCGATAGCAGATTTGTTATAGTTTCAGCTGCATCGATAGTTGCAAAAGTAAATCGAGATAGAGAAATTAAAAAAATTCGTAAAAATCACGACGTAGGAAGTGGATATCCTTCAGATACAAAAACCATCAAATTTGTAAAAAAATACATTTCTACTAGAAATGAAATTCCAAGTTTTGTTCGTTCTAGCTGGAAACCTGTTAAAATTATGTTAAATGATAACTAATTTTCAATATACTTTGCAATTACCATGGCATGATCTTTGTCATAGGGATAAAGATTAATCTGCTGAATGATTTCAAAATTAGTTTGTAATTTTCTTGACTCATTTTCAATAATTTTCTTTGGCGATTGAGTTACATCAATACTTCTTGTTTTAATTACTAAAAAGAGATATCCTTTATTTTTTAGATATGCCTTGCAATTTGAAATAGCAATTTCAGTTTGATCAGGTTGTGCAATGTCGCAATAAACAATATCTACTTTATCATAGACTGAAAAGTAATCTTTAGGTTGCTTTGCATCTTGAATAATTGGAACAATGTTTTTTCTATGGGATGCAACTCTATCTAAAAAATCTCTTGCAACTCTACTTGAATGCTCTACTCCAAAAATTATTCCCTTTGGACCAACAATATCTGAAATATGACTAACAGTTGTACCTGTAGAAACTCCAAGGTATAGAACGCTAGAATTTTCTTTGAAGGGAAAATCCCCTAATCCATTCATTATAGCTGCTGCCAATTTACTTCTAAAAGGATCCCATAATCTGTATTCTATTCCCTTTTTTGTAACTAGTTTTTCTTTGTAAACTTGATTTCCTGGAACCAAGTTTTCTGTTGCAAGCTTTTGTTCGCCTTCTGATTTAACCCAAAAAAAATTTTCTTTATCTTCTTCCAAATTTCTTTCTCTTTTTACCCTTCATTTTGGATTTTTTCTTTTTTCCTTTTGATTGAAAGTCTCTTTTTGACCCAAAGTCTCTCTTTGAACGGAAATCTCTTTTTGGTCTTTCATCTTTTTTGGATTCTCTTGGTACAGGATTTTTGTATTTTTTGCTAATTTCTTCTACTCTGACATTTAGTTTCTCAAGTAATGTGTTGTTTAATCCGCCTCCATAGACATCTACTCTAGCAGCAATTGCTGCCTTGGCAGCAACAGCTCTGGCAATTTTTCCACGTTGCCATCTTGGTGCAGCATGAACCATTGCATGTTGAAACAATAGTCCATGTTTTGGTGGCTGAGAACCTGTCTTTAGAGATCTGAAAAGTGCTTTTTCAGCTCCTAAAACTTGAATTGTACTTGCAGGCATTGTTGCAAGTCTTTTCAAACTTCCAGCTTTAGCTAAAATTCTAGCACCAACGGCTGTTCCAAGTACTGCAGATAGATTTGGTGCTTCTTGAGTCATTTGAGTTTGAACATGATCTTCCAATTTTTTTCTCAGATCATTTAGCTCAAGAATCTGTTTTGCTAGTGACTGAACTATTGCCAAATTTTCTGGAGAAATGTCTCCACCTCTACTTTTTTTTGCAACAACTGAAAGCATTTCAACTTTGGACTCTGGAAATCCTGCATCTTCATACACTTTGTCTGAGAGATTCTCTCTTTTTCCTGTAAGAACAATCTGTGAGTAACCTAAGATGCTGTCAATTACATTATCTAGTTCTGGAAAGTGTAATCCATACCACTCTCGTAGTCTAGAACTTAATCCATTTATGATACGATCTATTTCATCTAAAGAATTGATTGATTGTATTATGTGAAGGTCTGGGCTTTCTGAAACTTCTGAAACCTTAGAGGATGATAATTGTATTGCAAAATCACGCAATTTTGACATTGCATCAGAAGGATCTTTTGCAAAACCTGCTTCAACCAAAAATTTTGGCTTTGAGGTTTGAATTTTCTCCATGTCTTTATTACTCATTAATTGCACATCGATTGAATTTCGTTTTAAAATACCATAAAGAGAATTATTGTTAGTTTCAACCCCTGATACAATTTCTGAAAGATAATCAACAATCTTTGAAACTTTTGCTTTACCATCTTTTATCGCAATGTAATCATTTACTGGATCTGAAAATGGAAAAGCTTTCAAACATTTTTCTTCCTCAAAGACTCCAATTCCTAACTCTGTTAAAATTATAGAATACATGACCAGATGACTTCATTTAACTCCATTAAAAAACGTACCAACGGTGGTTGAGAATCAACTGTTATATTCGAAAGTTAGTTTAGGTTTGAGAGTGACAGCAAACATCTCTACTAAAATAGGTTCTTTGAGTCTTCAAAG